>NZ_BCVG01000031.1 GCF_001591625.1 Metabacillus fastidiosus NBRC 101226 | reverse complement strand
CTTACTGCCCGTTAAGGTTGGGATAAATCAAAGAAGCGCTCCTTAGGGAACGCTCTTTTTTTAAAATTTTATTAAAAACTTACAATGGTCAGCTCCATCTGTTTTACAGCTCTTTCTGCTCACTTTCTCTGTTCCGAGAACCTTTTGAAACAGTTCTGTTTCACATTGGCAAGCTATTTTAAACTCTTGTGCTACAGCTAATATAGGGCAGTTATACTCAACTAGTTCATATGTATTTTCATCCAGTTGAGAAACGTCTGCCATATATCCTTTTTCATTTTGAGTTTTTACAATTTCATCTATCTTTTCAGCATTAGATTTCTGACCGATTCTTGCTGAATATTCTTCGGTAAGCCGTTGTTCTCTTTTCTTAAATAAGTAGTTAATAGATTCTTCCCCATACAATTCCCTAATATCTTCAAGAAAATTAACTGTTATTCCTTCATAATTTTTCGGGAAAATCTTTTCTGCTTTTTCTGTTAAAGAATAGATTTGAAGGGGCCTTCCCATTGGCTGTTTAACTTCTTCAGAGCTGATTAAATGCTCTTTTTCTAGTACATGTAAATGTTTTCTCACAGCCATATGTGTAATATTTAAATGTTCTGTTAAGTCATTAACAGTTAGTGTAACTTCTTTTTTTAACAGATCAAGAATTTTATCTTTCGTCGTTGTTTTCGTTTTTTTCACTGCAATCACCCCCGATTCTATTAAACGATTTCCAGTCCCTTATATAAAAGAAAAGCAGTGCATATATCGTGCACTACTGCAATTTTGTATTTCACTTAACGATATTATACGATAGAGGATAATAAATGAAAAGGGAAGCGTTTTTATTACAAATAATATTTATTTATGAGTGTAAAACAAAGTAATAGAAAGTAGATATTTCTTTATGTAAACTGGAAAATCATCATACACCCAGTTTCAAAATAAACCTTGTGTATGATGATTTTTTTGAATAGATAAATTAATCACGGATTGTTTTCATAACAAATGAACTATCTCCGTAACTGCTGTATTTCTCGGGACGTTCTTCTTTTATTTCAGGAATATTATAAGAACGGTCTGCCACAATCCATTCTACTTTATCTTTATAATCTACTGTTATTTTTATATTTACTCTTCCGGTTTCACCTGGAATATAAGTGAGTAGAAGAGGCTGCGGTTTGGTGTATTGATTATTTAATTCCACTTTTTTATGATTAATGAAAAGCTCTGATACTGTTATTGGTGATAAAGATTTCATCAATATTTCCTCAGCAGAACGGTTCGTTTTCAGCTCGTATACCAATTCCCGCTTATTTCCGTCTATTCTGGATAAAACAGCCATATCTGATAAAACAGTTATATCAGGGGCTTTTAAGTCATATAGCTCAGCTTGCCCGTAATGTCCTTCCCAGCTGAATAGAGGGAAAATAGAAGATACACTGCCTTGTTTAACATCTTTATTTATATAATTCGATGTATAATCATCCAATCCATATCTCGCTATCCAATATGCTTCGTTTTTATCTGCATCTTGTAAATAAATAATATCGCTTACTGCACGGTGCTCCGCTGTCGGTACTTTATTTGCATTCACACTGTTTGTAACGAGGATAGCTAGCCCGGCACACAGCAGTATCGAAGGAATAAACCAATCTGCTTTTATTTTTAACGTGCTGAAAATCGGTGTTAATAATGTTCCAAGCAGGAAAACGAGCATCGCAAGAATACCGGCAATCTCCATTGACATCAGCTTTTGAATGAGATAAATAACAGGTGATACAATTAAAAATCCTGGAAGAGCAAAGCAAGCCAGTATAATATATTTATATGATACTGCTTCCTTCATATAAATAAAAATGTTGATGCCTATCAGTCCAAAAAACAGCGGCCATGCAAAAATATAGCTTCCTGCTTTTAAATGAAGACTTGCTGCAATAACAAAGATCAGCCATGTAAGCAAAGAACCTGCTGCTAAGCTTCCAGTCATTATCTTTTTGGCTGCCAGTTTATAAAGGAAAGCTGA
This sequence comes from Metabacillus fastidiosus NBRC 101226, assembly GCF_001591625.1. Lineage (GTDB taxonomy): Bacteria > Bacillota > Bacilli > Bacillales > Bacillaceae > Metabacillus > Metabacillus fastidiosus. The sequence continues at coordinate 33,047 of NZ_BCVG01000031.1, read as the reverse complement.
AAAGGCAAAGATAGTAAGGGATAAGCTAAGCAAATAAACTGTTCCAAACACAGTATCTGTTTCCAACACCCATCTTTTCTCTGAAAAAATAGATGTGAGCAGACTCCATAGTCCAAAACCAATTGCAAAAGCCCCGATCATCCCGAAGACAGTAATAAGAAAGCCTGTGAATGTTCCAGGAAGAGAGAGTTTTTCACGTCTGTATCCATGTATTATCGTAAGAATAAATAAGATGACGATTATTATCATAATTGGAAGGACGAGATTTTCTGAGTAAGAAATGACCATTGATCCGAAAACATTAAAAAATACTTCCTTTCCTTCTTTTGTTTGTGCTAAATCCAATTGTCCGAAATGGCGAACGAGGCTCAGCATATATTCCCCGTGATGCTGAAGACTTTCTTTGTTTAGCTCCTGAAGATTATCACTCGTTGTGTGATAATGGCTAAGACCTTCCCCGAATGCGAAGTTTAGTCCGTTCAGTCCAGCCTCTTTAAATATAGTGAGGTCCGTATCATTTGGCATTAACTTATACAAACTGTAAATAAACGAATGTGTAACAGGTGTCGGGGCTGCCTGGATAAATTCTTTTACTATCCAGCTGTTATTATCACTTGTCTCAAACATTAAAGAAGGACCTTCATTTCCACGTGCTTCAAAATTCAGTACGAGCCCAACATCTTTTGCCCACGGATGTTCGTTGACAAATGCTTTTGCTCCAAGCATACCGTTTTCTTCACCGTCTGTTAAAAGAATAATAACATCATTTTGAAGAGGTTTCGTTTCTTTTAAAGCCCTTACAGTTTCTAAAATGGCGGAAACACCCGCTCCATCATCGGCTGCACCAGGACTTCCTGGAACCGAATCATAATGGGCAACGAGCATAATTGCTTTTGTAGAATTTTTTCCTTTTATTTTTGCTGTAATATTTTCAACTGCTCCCCCTGATATGCGGGAAGAAGACTGATAAAAAGAATCGGTTTTTTGAATTTCAGGATTAAGTCCTAACTCTTGTAGAGATTCCACTAAATAATCCCGAACTTTATCATGTTCTTTTGACCCGAGAGGATGGGGTGCAACAGCGAATTTTTCCAAATGGGTGAAAGCTCTCTCAGCAGAAAATTCAGCTGATTCTCCAGTAGTTGGTACAACTTTTGGTGATTTTAATTGCAAAAAACTTAGAAACACTGCGGCGAAAATAGTGTAAGTGACACAAATAAATATAAGTGCATGTTTCCCCAAATTTTCATAGGAGTGTGATTTTGACTTGGTAGGCGGCATGATTTCTACTTCATTTACCTCCTTTTCATTGTTAAAATAAATAGTTCATTAAAATTATATAGTATAAAGGAAAAATTAGGGTGATTTTCTTTATACTGGTGAAAAGGAAAGAGGGATATGCTTGATACGTGTAGGTGTAATCGGAACAAACTGGATTACAGACCGCTTGCTTAATGCAGCAACGCTTGTGAAAAATTTTGAGCTTACCGCTGTTTATTCAAGAACAGATGAAAAAGCGAAAGAATTTGCACAAAAATATGGGGTAGAAAATACATTTACTAATTTAGAGGAAATGGCAGCAAGTTCATTAATAGATGCTGTTTATATTGCAACACCGAATTCTTATCATGCGGACCAGGCGATTTTATTTTTACAGAACGGGAAACATGTTTTATGCGAAAAACCGCTGGCTGCAAATGCAAAAGAGGTAAGTGAAATGATTGAATGTGCGAAACAGCATCATGTTCTGCTAATGGAAGCAATGAAATCAACTTTAGTCCCGAATTTTAAAGTGATTCAAAATAATTTACATAAAATCGGTACTATTCGTAAATTCTTTTCAAGCTACTGCCAGTATTCATCCCGTTATGATAAATATAAAGAGGGAATTGTCCTCAATGCTTTCAACCCTATTTATGCAAATGGAGCCTTAATGGATCTCGGTACGTATTGTCTGTACCCGCTTATTGCCTTATTTAAGGAGCCTGTTGACATAAAGGCAACGAGTATAATGCTTGAATCAGGGGTAGACGGGGAAGGCAGTGTGCTGCTTTAATATGAAGATAAGGAAGCAGTAGTAATGTATTCAAAAATAAGCAACTCTTACTTGCCGAGTGAAATCCAAGGAGAAAAAGGGAGCATGATTATTGATAAGCTTCATTCTCCTGAACGAGTGGAAATCCGCTATCATGATGGCAAGATAGAGCAATTAACAGCTGAACAGCCATATCCGGTTATGTATTATGAGGTGAAGGAATTTATTGATTTAATAGAACAGGGAAGAACAGAGTCTGAAATTAATTCCTATGAAAATTCCTATAAGACGATGCAGGTGATGGACGAAGTAAGAAGACAGATCGGGCTTGTATATTCGAGTGATCATAAGTAAATAAAAAATAACCTCTACTTGGGAGGTTATTTTTTATTTACTTGGCGTCCGCTTTTCTTTTGGCTTTGTGAGCCGGAATTTCCAATTTGATAATCGCTGCCTAATTCAACATCATTTCTTTTATCATGTTTTTCGATCTGTTCTCTCGTTTGATTACTGTTTTGTCTTCCTTGTTTCGTCATTTTCAATTCATCTCACTTTCGAAAAATCTCTCTCTTTTAATATGTTCTAATTTTAAAAAATTACACATTTGAAGTTAGCACCAGCCACCCTGGTCACAGTCGGTATAACGGGCATCTTTTCCTTCTGTCACTGTTACATTTTGAAAAATTCTTTGCTGATCTGTTTCAAAATGATGGTCCAGTAATTCAATTTGAGTATTTTCAGGGAATTTAATTTTTCCGATTGGGCTGTCTCCAAGCAATAATTGTATTTCACCGTTTTTCATTTTTCCTACGATTTGATCCGTCACATCCACTTTTTTCTCATTCAACATTTTTCATCCCACCTTTTTAAGTGATTTAATATTATCTTTCCCAACTCTGATTGAGAAAATGAAGATTCGAAAAATAAAGGACGGGGTTATCCAATAAGTTATAAAAACTGAAAGGCCCCGTCATGAAATTCCTTAATTTTAAAGGATTCTCATAATGGAGCCTTTCAGGAGGCTGTTTAAAAAGAGTTATTTTCACTCTTTTTAGACGGCCTCATTACCATTCTTTCGGTTCATAATTTAATTCTCTAAACAATTGAGTACGTTCTTTCTTTGATAAATCTCTCCATTGTCCAAGAGGAAGATTACCTAGATGGATATTCATAATCCGGACCCTTTGTAATCTGAGTACTTCATATCCAAGTGCTCCGCACATACGGCGAATTTGTCTGTTTAACCCTTGTTTTAAAACAATTTGGAAATCGAATTTGGAAAGCTGTCTTACTTCACATGGAAGTGTTTTCGTATCTAAAATTTCTACTCCCTCTGACATTTTCTTTAAAAAGTCGGGAGTAATCGGCTTGTCCACTGAAACGATGTATTCTTTTTCATGTTCGTTTTCTGCACGTAAAATTTCGTTTACAATATCTCCATCATTTGTAAGAAGAATGAGCCCGTCGGAATCTTTATCAAGTCGTCCGATATTGTAAATTCTTAATGGATGATTGACTAAATCAACGATATTGCCTTTTACATTTTTTTCAGTTGTACTCGTAATGCCTACCGGTTTATTTAAAGCAATATAGACGTAATTTCTCGCCATTCGGATCGGGTCACCGCTCACTCGAACATCATCACCGGGTTGTACTTGACTGCCTATTTTTGCAACCTTCCCATTTATAGTGACTCTTCCTTCACTAATTAATTTATCTGCTCCTCGTCTAGATGCTTTCCCAGATTCGCTAATAAATTTGTTAATACGCATGTTTATCACAGCCTTATGTAAGAATTCTATGCTTAAGAATACCGCACAAACGACCTTGTTTTCAAGTATTGTCCTATTTATTTAATAAGCTATAATTATTATTAGTGGCATTTTATTGAATAATTGGTTAAAATCTTTTAGATTTAGGAAATTTGAATAAAAAAAGGAAGAGTAACAATGTCTGTATATAGTAATTTTAACCGTACATCAGCTAAAAAATTTAGAGAAAATCTGCAAGCGGATTGTTCCAGTTGTTTCGGACTATGCTGTACAGCTCTTAATATTAGTGTATCAAGTGACTTTGCAATTAATAAGCCAGCGGGTACACCTTGCTCTAATTTAGGAACGGATTTCCGCTGCAACATTCATAGTGATCTTAGAGAAAGTGGGTTTAAAGGCTGTACAGTATTTGACTGCTTAGGCGCGGGTCAGACGGTATCCCAGGTTACTTTTGAAGGGAAAAGCTGGCGCGAATATCCGGAAACTTCAGAAAAAATGTTTAGTGTATTTCCGATTATGGAACAGCTGTATGAAATGATGGCATATGTGTCAGAAGCATTATCTTATGAAATATCTCCTGAGCTCCATAAGGAATTGCTCGTTCAGCTGCAACAATTAGAGGGGTTAACGAAATTGAATGCTGATGGACTGGCAGCCTTAACTATAATGGAGTACCGCATCCCGGTTAATGAACTGCTGTTAAAAACAAGTTTATATATTAGAAATAAGCTAATAGCAAAAATCGGTAATACAAAAAATAAACGTAAACTTGATTACAGAGGAACGGATTGGATGGGGAAAAAATTAAAAGGAAGAGATTTAAGAGCAACTGATTTAAGAGGTTCTTATTTAATCGCGGCTGATTTGCAAATGTCGGATTTACGGGGTGTCGATTTCATTGGAGCTGATTTGCGGGATGCAAATTTAAACGGTGCCGATCTTTCAACAAGTATGTTTTTAACTCAGATGCAGATTAATTCGGCAAGAGGGAATAAAGAAACAAAATTACCTTCACATATAAAGCAGCCTTCGCATTGGTCTGCTTAAAATGAAAAATAGGATTGCAGACGATGCAATCCTATTTCTTTTATTTCTCATTCATGACACTATGTTTTCTACCATACATAAAGTAAACGAGCAGTCCAAAGATGAACCAAATACCGCATGCAATCCATGTATGAACAGAAAGCTGGGTAATTAAGAAGAAACATAGCAGGAATGAACAGATCGGTAAAATCGGGAAGAGCGGCACTTTAAAACCGTTGTTCGGTATATTTTTGTTTTTCCTTAAATAAATAATCCCAAGGGAAACGATTAGAAATGCAAGCAATGTTCCCATATTTACAAGCTCTGCAAGCTTAGAAAGCGGTACGAAGCCAGCGCAAACTGCGACAAGTACAGCAAATATCCATGTGTTTTTAACTGGTGTTTTATGCTTTTTACTAAGCTCGCACATGCTTTTCGGAAGCAGTCCGTCACGGCCAAGAGCATATAAAAGCCTCGTTCCGCCATATGACATAACAAGTATAACTGTCATCATCCCGACAACGGCACCAAGTGAAATGATTCCGGCAACCCAGTCTTGATGAATGATTTGCATAGCAAATGTAACCGGATCGTTTACATTTAAATCTTTATAAGAGACGATTCCAGTCAGTACGAGAGAAACAGCAACATAAAGCAATGTACAAATAAGTAAGGAGCCAATAATTCCGATCGGCATATTACGCTGCGGATTTTTCACTTCTTCGGCCGCTGAGGAAACAGCATCAAATCCGAGATAAGCGAAGAAAACAAGCGCTGCCCCGTTCATTACACCTTGTACTCCAAACGGCATAAATGGCTGCCAATTAACAGGCTCAACATAGAAAATACCTACTCCGATAAAGAGGAGAATCACACCTACTTTAAGGAATACCATAATTGTATTAATTCTCGTTGATTCCCGTATTCCAAGTGTTAGTAAAGATGCAATGACAAATATAATGAAAATGGCAGGGACATTTATATACGTTCCAGCTGCCGGATTAAAAGGACCGGAGATTGCTTTTGGAATTGCTACATTGAATCCTTCAAGTAAAGCACTTAAATAAGAGGACCAGCCCGTTGCGACAGAAGCGACTGCCAATCCGTATTCTAACAATAAAGCCCACCCGACGAGCCAGGCAATTAATTCTCCAAAGACAATATATCCGTACGTGTATGCGCTTCCTGTTACTGGAACAGAAGAAGAAAATTCAGAAAAACACATACCTGCCAAGGCGCATACGATAGCAGCTACAATAAATGAGAATACAATCGCCGGTCCGGAATGACTTGCCGCTACTGTTCCAGGAAGGATGAATATCCCTGTTCCAACGATGGCACCGACTCCAAGCAGCACTAAATCGAATACTCCCAATGTCGGTTTCAGCTGAAGGTCATTATTTTTATTCAATAAATCTCCAACTGGTTTTTTTCGAAATAAAACATTTTTCACACTTAACACCCATTCTTTTCTTTTTAGACATATGTAAAGATTCTAAACTTTTCTTTTAGGAAGATCAAATAAATTTCTTTATTTACCTGATTTTTCTAAGTTAATTTTATACTTATAGTTTAACTTTTTGAAAAAAGGGAAAAGGATAGACGTTATCGATAGAAACAAAGGAGTTCATAATGCCATGATTAAATTTGAAGATGTCTCAAAGATGTATGAAGATGGTACAGCTGCCGTCCATTCTTTGAATTTAGATATTAAAAAGGGGGAATTTTTCGTTATTATCGGACCGAGCGGTTGCGGGAAAACGACGACTCTTAAAATGATTAACCGTTTAATTCCTTTATCTGAGGGGACTATTTTGATTAATAATAAAAAGGTAAGCGAATATGATATTCATGAATTAAGATGGAATATTGGCTACGTGCTTCAGCAAATTGCCCTTTTTCCACACATGACGATTGAAGAAAATATTTCGATTGTCCCTGAACTAAAAAACTGGAACCGTCAGAAAATAAAGGCAAGAGTGACTGAGCTTTTACATATGGTTGGACTTGATCCACATATATACCGGAATAGAAAGCCAAGCGAACTTTCCGGAGGGCAACAGCAAAGAGTTGGTGTAGTCCGTGCTTTAGCGGCAGATCCTGAAATGATTTTAATGGATGAGCCTTTCAGTGCACTTGATCCGATAAGCCGGGAAAAGCTTCAGAATGATATGCTTGAACTTCAAAGAAAGATTCAGAAAACGATTGTTTTTGTTACACATGATATGAAAGAAGCATTGAAGCTTGCCGATCGGCTATGTGTAATGAAAGAGGGAAAAGTCGTGCAGATCGGAACGCCGGAAGGTATTATACATCATCCTATTAACCGTTTTGTCAGGGATTTTATCGGAAGTACCGCTGCACAACCGGAAGAATTTTTAAATATCGAACAATTTTTACAGCCGATTTGTACAAGTATTATTTCACAGCCTCTTATAAAGATTATTTCAATACATACTCCATTACAGGAGATTCTCGAAAAACTGGCACATGAAGAAGAGCTTGCAGTTGAAAAAGACGGAAATGTTATCGGCATTATTAACCGGCAAATGATTATAAAATATATGTCTACTCATTTGCAGGAAAGAGGTCGTGTATGATGAATCATTTTATCGATATATTCAGCGACCGGCGGGGTGAACTTTTTCAAGCATTATTAGAACATATTCAAATTTCATTTATTGCACTCTTTTTCTCTGTTATTATTGCAATTCCGCTCGGTATTTATTTAACGAAAAAGAGAAGGATAGCGGAATGGATAATTGGAATAACAGCGGTAATGCAAACTATTCCGTCTTTAGCACTGCTCGGACTGCTTATTCCTCTGTTTGGGATAGGAAAGATTCCCGCTGTTATCGCATTAGTTGTATATGCTCTTCTTCCGATTTTAAGAAATACATATACAGGAATTAAAGAAGTCGATCCTTCCTTAATAGAAGCGGCTGAAGGAATGGGAATGAACAGAAGAAAAAGGTTGCTGAAAGTCGAGCTTCCTCTGGCAATGCCGGTCATTATGGCAGGGATTCGTACAGCAATGGTATTAATCATCGGAACGGCAACACTCGCTGCTCTTATCGGTGCAGGGGGATTAGGAGATATTATCCTTTTAGGAATTGACAGAAATAATTCTTCCCTTATTATATTTGGTGCTGTGCCTGCTGCTGTGCTGGCTATTCTTTTTGATATGTTACTTAGGAGGTTTGAACGGTTATCTTATAAAAAATCACTGATTACACTTATAGTTTTTGCGGCACTTTCTTTTTTACTTATTATTTTTCCTGTCATTTCACCTAATCAGCAAAAAGAAATCGTTATAGCCGGAAAGCTCGGTTCAGAGCCGGAAATATTAATTAATATGTACAAACTTCTTATTGAAAATGAAACAGATTTAGATGTTGAATTAAAGCCAGGACTAGGGAAAACGAGTTTTGTATTTAATGCATTAAGATCAGAAAGTATTGATATTTATCCTGAGTTTACCGGTACAGCTATCTCTGAATTTTTAAAAGAAACAGCTAAAAGTATGAATAGAGAAGAAGTGTACGAACAGGCAAGGAAGGGCATGCTTGAAAAATTCGATATGGAACTGTTGAAACCGATGAATTATAACAATACATACGCATTAGCTGTTCCAAACGAGCTGGCAGAGCAGTATCAATTAAAGAAAATCTCTGATTTAAAAGCGGTTGAAAATAAAATGAAAGCAGGCTTTACTCTTGAATTTTCAGATAGGGAAGACGGATATGCCGGAATTCAAAAACTGTATAATATCCAATTTTCAAATATGAAAACAATGGAGCCAAAACTTAGATACGGTGCAGTTAAAAAAGGGGATATTAATTTAGTTGATGCTTATTCGACTGATAGTGAACTCGCGCAGTATAAACTTACTGTGCTGCAAGATGATAAAAATTTATTCCCTCCTTATCAAGGTGCGCCGTTACTTAGAAAAGAAACAGTTAAAAAATATCCGGAATTGAAGACAGCTTTAAATAAACTTGCCGGGAAGATAACGGACGATGAAATGCGAGAAATGAATTATAAAGTAAATATAAAAGGAACAAGTCCTTACGATACAGCCAAAGATTTCCTCAAGAGAAAAGGACTACTTCCCTAATAGAAGACCTCCCGCATAAAATGCGGGAGGATTTTTTTATTTAGGAGAATAAATGTGTGCAAGCTGATAAAAAATATTAAAATTATTGTATTGACATTTATCTCAGTTCAATATATTATGAATTCGAGATAAATAATTTGATAATAAGGGAGATTGAGATATATGAACGTATTAGTAGTAAAAGCAAATAACCGTCCAGCTTCAGAAGGTGTATCAAGTAAAATGTATGAAACTTTCATGGAAAATGTAGAAGGTGTAAACGTAACAACTTACGATGTGTTTGCAGAAGATATGCCTTACTTTGGTCAAGATTTATTCAATGCTTTCGGTAAAGTGCAATCAGGTGAAGAAATGACAGATGTAGAGCAACGTATTTTAGCTGCAAAACAAAAAGCAATGGACGCTTTAACAGCAGCAGATGTAGTTGTATTCGCATTCCCATTATGGAACTTAACAATTCCTGCTAAATTACAAACATTCATCGACTATGTGTACCAAGCTGGTTTCACATTCAAATATGACGAGAACGGTCAATTAGTATCATTAATGACTGATAAAAAAGCGGTTATTTTAAGTGCACGCGGCGGCATTTATTCCACACCGGAAGCAGCACCAATGGAAATGGCGGCTAATTATATTAAAAATGTTGTTGGCGGCGTATTCGGAATGGAAATTACAAATGAAGTTATTATCGAGGGCCATAATGCAATGCCAGCTCAAGCTGAAACAATTATTACAGAAGGCTTAGAAAAAGTAGCAGCTGTTGCAAAAAGCTTATCTGGAGTAACTGCTTAATTATTATAAACATGCAAAAAAGACCAGTATTCTATAGAAGAAGACTGGTCTTTTTTTATTTTTTCGACATTAATCGTTCTTTTATATTAAAATAAAGGGAAAGTAACAGTTAAGAAAGGGGATGCAGCAAATGGAGAAATCTCAAGAAGAATTAGAACAGCAAATACAAAAAGCAGGCAAACATTTCTCTGAAGAAAAATTTTGGACAAAGCTGAAGAAATTCGCTAAAAAAGCAGGTTCCTCTGTCGTATATGCAGTATTGCTTCTCTATTTTACACTTCAGAAACCAGAAGTGCCGATGAAAGTGAAGGCAGTTATTATCGGTGCGTTAGGATATTTTATTTTACCGGTCGATTTAATTCCTGATCTGCTGGTCGGGATAGGCTATACAGACGATCTCGGTGCTTTAGGGGTAGCCTTGTTCCAAGTTGCTATGTATATTGATGAAGATATCAAAAATAAAGCGAAAGACCAGTTAAAAAAATGGTTTGGGGACAGCGTGGATACGGCTGAGATTGACGGAAAAATCGGAACAGAAGAAGAAAATTAAAGGGAAAGAAAAGGAAGCATGGAGAAAATAAGTCTTATATGCTTCCTTTTTTAATATGATTAAAACCATTTATCCCCGTCAGAAATCCATTCATTTTTATGAAGATCAAAACAATCATCATAATCGTGAAAACTGAAATAGACAGGTAATTTCACGATTTTGCCGTCTGCCTTATTCCAGCAGTCAGCAAACCATTCCACGATAGCTTTCGTTTCAATGTTAGACAAAACTTCATCATTTTGATCATAAAACTCCCAAAACTCATCTTCTTTTTCATCAGGTATATCATAGTATTCTATCTCGTCCAATAAGTCATAGCTTCCTCCAAAAATACTGCTGTCCTCCCCTAGATAAAAAACTTCAGATGCTCCTCTATCCATAGAGAACATAGTGATGGAAAGTGCGTATGACTGCACAAATGCAGTGAAATCTAATAAGTCTATCTTGTCATAGTAATTAAGCTTAGTTGTTTCTTTTATGTTTGCAATTAATTGATCTGAATGCTGCTGAAGACCTTCTTTTAATAAATTAGTATAGGACTCTATCGTAAACAATGTATTCACTCCATATTCCATTTTAAGAAAATTATACATGTTATTTAATAGATCTGCATCGCAAAAAGAATAAAGAGAAGTATAATATGGATATATTACAGACTTGTTTGTAGAAGGGACTATAAGATCTATAATATGTGCAGGTGCTGGAGGAACCATTCTACTTCTATCATCCTGGATAGGAGGGCTAGAATCTTTAGCAAAAAAGAGGAAGAGAAAGGATATTAAAAAGTGAATGATTGTATGAAATATACTTGTCCTTATTGTGGATATAAAACATTAAATGAAGAACCAGCAGGTACTTACTACATATGTGAAATTTGTGCTTGGGAAGATGAGGGGGTTCAATTTTATAACCCAGATTTTGAAGGTGGGGCAAATGAAGTTTCATTAGAAAGTTAAAGAAACTGAAATATTATTAAAGGAGACTTATTATTTTGGATGCAAAATGTATTAAATTCTATGAATTTGGAAATCCCCAAGAGGTATTAACAATTGAATATAAAAACATTCAACCACCTAAGAAAAATGAAGTCCTTGTACGTATGCTAACTCGGCCTATAAATCCCTCCGACTTAATACCAATTAGAGGATCCTATTCTCATCGAATTTCTTTACCTAATATTCCTGGCTATGAAGGAGTTGGAATTGTAGAAGATGTAGGTTCTTTAGTACCTCAAACCTTTATTGGTAAACGTGTTTTGCCTTTACGTGGTGAAGGTACTTGGCAAGAGTTTGTTAAAACTTCAGGAGAATTTGCAGTTCTTATCCCTAATTCTATTAATGACTTTGTTGCTTCTCAAATATATATAAATCCAATTACAGCATGGGTTATTTGTACGGAAGAGTTAGGATTAAAACCAAATAATGTTTTATTAGTAAATGCATGTGGTTCTTCTATCGGTCATATTTTTGCTCAATTATCTAAAATATTAGGTTTTCAATTAATCGCTATAACTAGAAATAATAACTATACAAATGAGTTACTTAAATTTGGAGCTTCTTATGTCATCAATACATCTGAAAATCCATTATATGAAACAGTTATGGAATTAACAAATGGGATTGGAGCCGATGCTGCTATTGATTCTATAGGGGGATCAAATGGTAATGACTTAGCTTTTTGTGTACATCCTAATGGTATCTTTCTAAGCATGGGCCTTTTATCAAAAACACAAGTAAACTGGACAGAAATTACAAAGAATGCAAAGGTAAATCCTAAAATATTTCATTTACGCCATTGGAATAAAAAAGTATCGATAGAAACCTGGCAAGAAACGTTTCATCTTTTAATTACATTAATAAATAATAAGCAACTAAAACTAATGGGGACAGATTCTCATTACGATTTGTTAGAAGTAAAGAAAGCTATTGATGTTGTCGAATTTTCTAAAGAAAGAAAAGGAAAAGTGTTTTTAACAAGCTAGTGAGCATTATTTTTACTAAATCTCTCTTTTGACAGTTCCTATAAGATCCATTATGTAAACAGACATAACACCTTTTTTCACTGCCGATAATGTCAACTATGTTAACTAGACTTTTATAAATTGAACAAGGATACATTTAAGGGAACAGCATTAATTTATAAAGTACAGTTACGGCCACCAAGTTTTGAACGAACAAATATAAGTATTCTTGTGTACACCTTATAGATCAATCTTTTTATAGAAATTATAATAGTTATGAAGGTTTTGTTTTTATACAAGACAAAATTAGTCGGCGTTTCAGGTTTTATCCTTCTCTAGAAAGAGATAGTCCAACTTGGGCTGGGAGATTTGATGAAATTACAGCAAAGATGGAAAATATAGATGGAGAGTATGTCTATTTATGAAAAAGCCTAATTTCTCAATTTAACACTGGGAAATTAGGCTTTTTTTATTGTTCTATTAAAGCATCTTTAAAGGAAGCTCGTTCAATAAGTATCTAAGATATATATTTACTTAAGCCATGTAAAAAAGCCCTAGTTTGTTAGAAATATTATTTTATTTAAATATATTTTTATTTAATAATCTTCAATTTATCAACTGCTAGGAGGCTACTAGTTTGAGTCTGTGTAAGAGGAGGTGTGATAAAGTATGAATTAATTATTAGCTGTGAAAAAAACTTTTTATCTATGGTTAAGAGCAGTCACTCATGGATGTTTTTACTGCCGATAATGTGAATAATGTTAACTATATATTATTTAATAGATCTGGATGGCAAAAAGTATAAAGAGAAGTATGATAATATTACATTTAAATGAAGAAAAGGAGAAATTGATTGAATGTTTCTTGAAAAACATGAATCAGCGGCAGTTGAGGAATTTATCTGGTTTGATGAAAATGGAGAATTTGTTGATTCTGAGGAACCTTTAATTAAAATACAGCTGTCATCGATCAACAGATATATTGTTGAAGCCAGCCAAGGAAATCAAATTATAATTCCTTCTTTTATTTATTGGTTGTTTGAGAATGATTATCAAATTTATTGTATCGATGATTGTACAGATGATGTTGCAGAAATGACCGCTGTTCAAAAAATTCTTTTTGAAAGAGGAAAAGCTAAGGAGCATTGGGTACCATTGGCTGGTAATGAGCATATATATCAAAGAGAATTCATAGATGCAACAGAGATAGAACTTATATGGAATACGATCTTCTTTTTCTCAAAAAATAATTTGGACAGTATAAGTTTGCTTAATCTATATGACAGTTTCAGAATGAAAGATTCCAGATTTCCTAACCTTAGTTTTCCGAAGATACTGCCAAAATTTAAGGATTTAATTATAGGAAAAGTTACTTGGGGGACATCTTATTTTAAGCCTGGTACGAATGAGGAACCGGTTGTTTTGATTTGTTATACGGCTCAAAAACTTTAAGGGAATTAAGAAACTAACTTTGGATAGAACCTGTTTGAGTCAGTAAAACAGGTTCTTTTCTTTTTCTAAAAAAACAAACGAATATACAACTAAATTCACTTAATGTTATGATCGTTAATATGATTTTTTTGCAGGGGAGGAATTGGATGAGCAGGCTGAACATTATTTATGAAGTGTTTATTTTCTTTTTAATCTTATTATATTTAACTGTTATTATAGTAGGTTATTCAGGAAGTGAAGTGTTATCAAGACAAGAGATTAAATGGCTTGATTACAGCTTGATCGTATATTTTTTCATTGAGTATATTGTAAGGCTTTACCTTGCACCGAAAAAATGGGTGTTTGTGAAGAAAAATATATTTGATTTAATTGCACTTATTCCATTTGACGCCTTCTTTAAAATTGCCCGCTTAATGCGCTTAATTCGTCTCATTCGGATTATGAAATTCTCAAAGACGATAAGGGGGATTTTTAATTCTGGAGGGCTTTCTTATGTTGTTGCATTTACAGTACTAGTAATGGCTTGGGGCTCTATCAGTGTTTATGTACTCGAAAAAGGCTCTAATCCGAGTATTAACAGTTTTTCCGATTCGATCTGGTGGTCTATCGTTACTGTAACGACTGTCGGTTATGGGGATATTTCTCCTGTTACAGAAGGAGGAAGAATTATTGCAGGAATCCTTATGTTAGTCGGCATCGGCTTAATTGGTTCGATTACAGGAAGTATGGCAATTTACTTTGCTGATTTACATAATGCAGGAAAGCCGAAGGAAGAAAAACTTGATCCAAATGCAGATTTAAATATGTATATTAATAGCCAGCTTGGGAAGATAGACACTCTTAATGAGGAAGAATTAGAGCATCTATTGGCATCCATTCGAGTTCTTTACAAAAAAAGCAAGGAAGAGGGAGAAGCGTAATATGGTATGTGATAAATGTAAAGGAACGGGAAGAGTAAGAATTGTTTTGCCGATTCCAATGGAAATTATCTGTCCGAAATGTAAAGGAACAGGGAAGTCTTGAGATAATAAATAAAACAGTTTTTAAGGGAGAAGCTGTACTTAATGGAAAGGGGATTTTTATGAATATATTAGTGTTAGGTGCAACTGGCCGTGTCGGCAGTAAAATAGTAGAACTTGCTCTTAAAGACGGTCACTATGTGACTGTGTTAGTTCGCAACCCGGGTAAACTTCAAATGCATGATGAAAATCTTACTGTGATTGAAGGTAATGTATTAAATAAAGAGGATATTCAGCATGCAATGAAAAATAAAGATGCTGTTATTAGCGCATTAAGTACAGATAAAACTACTACTTTATCAGAGAGTGTGCCGCTTATTATAGGAGAAATGAAAAAAGAAAAGATAAAGAGAATCATAACGGTCGGCACAGCTGGTATACTGCAAAGTAGGACCGAGCCGGATGTACTGCGCTATCAGTCAAGCGAGTCAAAACGCAAATTAACTTTCGCTGCAGAAGAACATCATAAAGTGTATGAGCTTTTAGAAGCATCAGACCTTGATTGGACGATTGTCTGCCCTACATATTTGCCGGACGGGGAGTATACAGGTAAGTACCGTGTGGAACGCGATTTCCTTCCTGAAGATGGAGCGTCGATATCTGTACCGGATACAGCGGAATTTACATATAATCAGATTAATGACACCCAATATATAAAATCGCGCATAGGTATCGCATACTAGCTCTAAAAACCTTCAGTTATTTATAGAACGTTGTATAAATAACTGAAGGTTTTTTCTTATCCTAAATGAGTTGTCATTAAACTGTGAACTTTTGATTCCAGCTCTTCGACATGAATATCCTCAAGTTTCATATTAGGCTGAGGGTAAAACCACTGAATTTCCCCATCATTGAAAATACCGCCGTAATTATTTCCTTTCATATCTAATGAAAATTGGTAACGTTCATGAAATTGACCTTCAAATAATGTTTTTACTTTAAAATTCTTCCCCATATAAAAAACCTCCTGAAAAATTAATTAATAAGTTTTGTGAAGCACTCCTATCTGGTCTTAATGATCTTTCTCTTTCATCATACGGACTAAACATTAAAATTTGATGAGAAAAGGAAAAGAATTCTATAAGAATTAAAAAATAGAAGAAGATACTACTTTTTTAGAGGGTATATACATAGAATAGTAACGTTGTTTTAGTACAAGCAGAATGAAGTAATTATTTTTAGATGGAGGTTATATAATGAGCAAAAAAGTTTTAATCGTTACCGGGGATGCAGTAGAGGCACTTGAAATTTTTTATCCGTATTACCGTTGTCTGGAAGAAGGATATGATGTCACAATTGCTTCCCCATCTGTTAAGAAGCTGCATACTGTAAGCCATGATTTTATCGAAGGTACAGAAACATATGTAGAAAAACCGGCATATGGTCTTGATTCTCATCTTGCTTTCGCTGATGTAAATCCTCAGGAGTATGATGGACTTATTATCCCGGGCGGACGAGCACCTGAATATATCCGTTTAACTGAGCCGCTTCCTAACATTATTCGTCATTTCTTTGAAGAGAATAAGCCTGTTGGAGCCATTTGTCATGCGGCACAAGTATTGTCGACAATACCTGATTTGATGAAGGGGAGAGAACTGACAGCATATATCGCATGTAAACCGGATGTAACAGCATTTGGAGCGACATATATTTTTGAAACATTACATACAGAGGGAAATCTCGTCTCCGGTCATGCATGGCCTGATCTGCCCGGATTTATGAGGGAGTTTATCAATTTAATTGAGAGGAGTTAAGGAGTATATATTAAGAGGCCATTTTGAAATGGCCTCTTAATATATTTGTGTTATTTCAGAACGGTGAACTAATTCGACTTGAAAAAATGCTTCCTTGCTAATTTCAATATAACCCGACTCGTAAATATGAATGATACTGTAGAGCTCATTTTTATATAACACTTTTGCTTCTAAAAATAAACCTTTTTTATCCATTGGACACAGTCTTTCCATTATTGGATTGTAAGCAGAAAAGAGCAAAAGCGGGCTACAGGCATATTAGACAGTACGAATTCCTTTCATAACATGATCGACTAAATCATTAATAAATACTTCATCCAATTCTGTTTTAAAGATAAGTATCCTTAAATAAATAGGACCGTATAGTAAATCCAGTGCTACGTCCAAATCAATGGAAGGGCTTAGCTCTCCCACAGAAATCCCATGCTTGAGCACCTTTTTCGCTTCTTCCCGGCGAGGATAAAGATAGGATTCATGGAATGTTTTTGCCAGTTCAGAATCTGCTCCGCTTTCCGCGATAATTGCTGTAACAGTTCTTCCGATTGGTGTGTTAAAGACAGCAGCAAGGTTTTGCAGCTGCTGTCGGAAACTTTCATAAATATTTTCCTTCTCCAGAAGCTCAATTTGTTCTTTTGTAGATATTAAAAATGCATCAAGTATTAATAATGCTTTATTGCCCCACCAACGGTAAATAGTCGCTTTTCCCACACCGGCATGGGCAGCAATTGCTTCGATCGATAAAGTTGCATATTCATACTCATTGAGCAAGTCAATAGTGGCATTAATAATCGCTGTTTTCGCCGCTTCGCTCCTCGGTCTTCCGATTGATTGACGTGTCTGCTGTTTCTTATCAGCCATTCTAATCCCTCGCTTATATAATTATAATCAGAGGTTCGAATCTCGATTAAACTGTGATTGATTTAAAGGTATCAATCTTACACGTCCTTTGTCCACCGTTTTTTCTTTTACCGGACGCCAGCAATGTTCAAGTATTAAAGCTGTAAGCATCCCTACCATGACACCGTTGCTTAAAACATACTGCAAAACAGTCGGCAGTTCATAAAAAACAATTTTCGGTACAAACATACTACCTGTTCCAAGGGAAAGGGCGATTCCTACAATAGTAAGCCTGCGCTGATCAAGAGTTTCCTTAAGAACAGAGCTTAATCCTATCCCGACCATTTGGGTAAATGCAGCGAGCATAGCGGCATAAGCAACCGGTTCCGGAAGAAGGGCAAGTACCGAATATGCTGCAGGGAAGAGAGAAACAGCAATCAGAGCGAGACAAGAGATAAAGAAAGGTGTCATCCGATATTGGCCGGTCATTCTTACAAAGCCTGCTGCAATGGAAAACGGGACGACTCCGACTGTCGAAAATACAGCTGACAGCATACTCGATATACCGCTCGTAATTCCTGCTCTTTTAATTTGGCCGTTTTCGTTCATTTCTTTATTATTTTGCTTATTTTCTTTAAGAACCTGCTGCATCGCCGATACACTTGCGATCACATTTGGAACTAATACAAATCCGGCAATAATAGAAGATACGATCATCCCTATATTAAGCTGAGGTAACCCCCATGCAAACAGATTTGGTAGTAATAAAAGAGAAGAAGATTCAGGAATAGGCTCTGTGCCATTCGTTAAGAAAAATAAAATACAGCCGATAACGATCCCAATTAGAACGTTATAGCTTTTTAACCAGCCTTTTCCCCAAATAGAAAGTCCGAGAACGATGAAAAAGACGGAAAAAGCAATCATAATATTACCCATATGTACTTCTGTAGAATTATTTGTTACTCCCATCATTCCATTTAGAAAAACGCCGCTCAGCTGCAATCCGAGCATCATTAAATAAACTCCATTTACAAGTGGTGTAAACAGCTTCATCATACTGTTAATCCACCCGGTAGCACTCATAATAATAAGAATCGCACCAGCTGTAAGCATACCGCCCTGTAATAACTGTAAAGCTGCTGTCTGTTCTATACCTTGGGCTGCAGCCATTTGTCCCATTAAAACAAATATTCCGAGCCAAATGCCAGCAGGTCCTTCAGGAATAGGGAGGCGGTGTCCAAGCCAGCCGGCTAATAAAGAAGCTATCCCAACGACAAAAAAGGTTCGCTGCATTAACTCAGATGTTTCTGTCATCGACAGCTGATACACTTCCCCAATAATAATAGGTAATGTTATAGAGTTAACAAGCAAAAAGACAAACCACTGCAAAGAACCGATTCCAGTTTCTAATTTTAAATTTTTCATAGGCCATCCTTTCTTGAAGCTATCATTTATAATACGATACGAATCGTATTATAAATTAATATAATAGATAAATAGATTTTTTTCAATCTTTAATTTGAAAAGCGGGCGTATTTTTTTGTATTTTCAATCAACGGTTCTATATAATGAGAATTAGAAATTATTCTTCACAAAGGAGCTAGCATCTATGCTGTTATTCATTGCAGTTATATTACTATATAATGTCCTTTTGTTTTACATAGGATGGAACGGATGGAAGTGGCTGCAAACTATCATTAAGATAAATAAGCCATTCAAGTATATATATTGGTTTTTATTTTTCTTACTCGGTTATTCCCCGATTTTGAAGCGATTTTTGGAAGACTATTTTAATCTGACATGGGTTGGAGCGATCTGGCTCGGGCTTTTCTACTTTTTAATCTTTTTGCTTCCGCTCGCCAATCTTTTTGTTTTTCTGATGAGATTTACAAATATCCAAAGAGAAAAGGTGACAAAACGAACTGGCTTTGCTGTGATGGCTATCGTATGCTGCTTATTTATTTACGGAGCCTATAACGCCTATACTCCGGTAGTAAGGACTTATGAAATTAATATTCCGAAACATGTGGAAGGGAAGAAGGAGCTTAATATTGTTATGGCTTCTGATATGCATTTTGGAGTATTGTCAGGTTCTAAGCATGCAGAAAATCTTGTGAAAGAAATTAATTCTCTGAACCCTGATTTTATCTTATTTCCGGGAGATATTATCGATGATGATTTAAACATGTTTCTCGCAAAAGGGATTCCACCTATCTTAAAGCAAATAAAAGCGCCGGTTTATATGTCTTTAGGAAATCATGACCGGGAAGTAACAGAAGAACTGATGAAAAGCTTCCGTGAGAGCGGGATGGACGTGCTGTTCGACGAAGTTCTCGTATTAGATAACGGGATCACTTTAGTAGGCCGAAAAGATAAAGGCTACAGGGAAGAAGTTCGTTTAAAACTGAATGATCTGATGAAAAACGTTGACTTAAATAAGCCAGTCATTCTCATGGATCATCAGCCGTATGATTTTGATATTGCAGAAGAAAATGGGGTAGACCTTCTCGTATCAGGTCACACCCATAGAGGACAGATTGCTCCCGGACATTTAATTACACAGAAAATATATGAAAATGACTGGGGATATTTAAGGAAAGGTAATCTTCATACTATTGTCTCTTCCGGATACGGCTTCTGGGGGACGCCGATTCGTATCGGGTCCCAGTCTGAAATTGTGCAAATACATGCTACATTCAAATAATAAAAATAAGATGGCGGTATGCCATCTTATTTTTATCCTATTAATTTTATTATGTCTTCTTCTATTTTTTCAGGACTCGTAGTAGGAGCATAGCGTTCGATCACTTCGCCATTTCGATCAACAAGAAACTTCGTAAAATTCCATTTAATGCTTTTTGATAAAGTCCCTTTTTTCTTTTCTTTCAAAAATTTAAACAATGGATCTGCATTATCGCCATTTACATCAATTTTTGCGAGTATTGGAAATGTGACACCATAATTCAGCTGGCAAAACTCAGTCGTTTCTTCAATATTGCTGAACTCCTGATTGTTAAATTGAGAACAAGGGAATCCTAAAATCTCAAGACCTTTTTCTTTATATGTATCATACAGCTCTTGCAGTCCTTTAAACTGAGGAGTCAGTCCGCATTTGCTCGCTGTATTGACAATGAGGAGTATTTTGCCTTCATAATCTTTTAATGATTTCATTTCACCATTTGTCATCTTTACATCAAAATTATAAATATTGTCCATTTTTATTCCCCCTTTTTCCGCTATAATTTAAAATTGAATGATTCATTTAAAATTTGCAAGTTTTAAACTTAAGTAAAAGGAGAATTGGATAATGACAAAATTAAATAGACTGTTCCGTAATAGAATCGGCATAGCTGAAGAAGAAATAATAACATTTGAAGAATTGCATACTATTCTGGAGAAAACAGCAAAGGCTATTCCTTTTGAGAACTTATGTGTTGTTGCAAATAAAACGGCTCCTATTACAAAAGAGAACTTAATAGATAAAATAATGAAGAAAAGTGAAGGTGGACTTTGTTATGAGCTGAACACAATTCTTTATTTTTTCCTTGAGGAAAACGGCTTTGATGTTTCTTTAATCCGCGGTACAGTATTTAACCATACGAATCAGTCATGGGGTACAATCGGCGAAACTCATGTTGCTAATATCGTAAATCATCAGGGAGAAGCTTATTTAGTTGATACCGGGTTTGGCGGGAATTTGCCTTTAACCCCTGTTCCTTTAAATGGTGAAACAGTAACCTCTTCTAACGGAGAATTCAGGGTGAAGAAGCTGGATGATCGTTATGTGCTTGAAATGAAATTAAAACATAAAGATGAGGATTGGAAAACAGGCTATGCTTTTTACAGTGAAAAGGTAGTAGAAGACTTAAACGAACTAAATGAAATACAAAAGATAATTAATGAACATGAGCAGTCTCCTTTCAACAAAAATCCGCTTATTACGAGAATAACAGATAGAGGAAATATAACATTAACGAATAATTCTTTTACACAATGGGAGGATGGGAAAGTTCATAAAGAAGAAATTGATAAAAAGAGATTTAGAGAATTAATAAGGGAATATTTTAATATAAATATAGGTTAGAACCTAAGTATGCAGGTGTTTTTAATTTTTAAAATAAAATGTAAAAATCTTATTTTTAGTATTGACTATTGATAATAATGTTGTTAATATGAGGAACAATAAATACAAGTATTTCGATATGAATTATCAATTAATTGACCGGTCAACCGGAGATTTTCTCTTTATCTTTAGAGATTGTCTCCGGTTTTTTGTTATATTAATTAGCCGACCAGTAGACTGGAGGCCTTTCTAATAAGTGTATAACACTTATTAGAAAGGCCTTTTAGTATATAAAAGATGAAAATGGAGGGAGAAATATTGCAGATTTCAAATAGTTGGAGAAGAGCTGGAATATTATTTATAGCTATCTTATTACTTATTGTATCAACCGGGTGCCAGGAAAAGGAAAAGGTAGTAGGGGGAGAAGGGAAATATGAAACTCTGACTCTAAAATATGAAGGTTCTGTTGGAACTGTGACTTATCCTGAACTAGCTCAGGATCTAGGATATTTGGACCCTATTAAATTAGAATGGATAGGAAATACAACTAGTGGACCTGCATCTATTCAAAACGCTGCCACCGGTGAAACACATTTTGGGGGTGCCTTTAATGGCGCAATAGCTAAATTAATAGCCAGTGGTGCACCGATTAAATCAGTTATAGGCTATTATGGCAGTGATGAACATACTTTCCATGGGTTCTATATACTGGAAGGAAGTCCTATTAAAAACGCCCGTGATCTAATTGGAAAAAAAGTTGGGATGAATACAATGGGAGCTCATCATGAATTTGTTTTAAAAGAATACTTGCGACAAAACGGATTAACTGAGGATGAAATAAAACAAGTTACTTTAGTTGTCGTCCCGCCAGTGAATACGGAACAGGCATTGAGGCAAAAACAAATTGATGTGGCTGTTTTAGGAGGAATGCTGCGTGATCGGGCATTAGAAAAAGGGGGAATAAGCAAGCTCTTTAGCGATTACGACCTATTTGGATCTTTTACAGGCGGCAGCCTTGTTTTTACGGAGAAATTTATTAAGGAGAATCCGAATACAGTAAGCAAATTCGTGGAAGCAACAGCAAAAGCTATTGAATGGGCTCAAACAACACCTAAAGAGGAGGTTATTACCCGTTTTGAATCGATTATTGAAAAAAGAGGACGTGAGGAAGATACAGAAACTATTCAGTATTGGAAAAGTTCCGGAATAGCACAGAAAGGGGGATTTATTCAGGAATCGGAATTCCAAGTATGGGTCGACTGGCTGGAGAAAAGCGGAGAATTTAAAGAAGGGCAAGTGAAATTAGACGATTTATATACTAACGAATTTAATCCTTTCAAAGAGGAACTTGAGAAAAAATAATGGGGTGAGAATATGACGAACAAAATTGAGTTTGATCACGTAAGTAAAATTTTTAAAATAAGGGAATCTGATGAAAGAAAAGGGGGAGTGAAGGAATTTACAGCTCTTAAAAATGTTCATTTTTCGGTTAAAACCGGGGAGTTCCTTTCATTAGTAGGACCGTCAGGATGCGGTAAATCTACTTTACTTGACCTTTTAGGAGGTTTAACAAAGCCGACTTCAGGACGAATTTTATTAGATGGAAAACCAATTGATGGACCGGGTTTGGACCGAGGAATTGTCTTTCAGCAATATGCATTATTTCCTTGGAAAACAGCAAAGGGGAATATTGAGTTTGGGCTCGAGTCAAAAGGAGTACCGAAAAAAGAACGTACAGAAATTGCCCGTCACTTTTTGTCACTCGTAGGACTATCAGGATTTGAAAATCGTTATCCACACGAACTTTCAGGTGGAATGAAGCAGCGTGTTGCTATTGCAAGAAGCTTGGCTTTTAATCCAGAAGTGTTATTAATGGATGAGCCGTTCGCAGCTTTGGACGCTCAAACAAGGGAAACACTGCAAACGGAATTGCTTCAGATCTGGGAAAAAACAAAGAAAACTATTATTTTTATTACACATGGAATAGACGAGGCTGTTTATTTAGGACAGCGTGTGGCAGTAATGACCTCCCGTCCAGGTACTATTAAACAGATTATTAATAATCAGGTACACTCAAACAGTGAGGAAGAAGATTTACGCTCTACCGCTGAATTCGCAAGAACACGTCATCAAATCTGGGATTTACTTCGTGAAGAAGTGAGTAAAGCTCAAACATTTGAAAAGAAGACTCAATCTGCTTAATAGAAATTAAATTATTTTATTAATGAGGTGAAAAAATGGCTAGTTTTGATAAATCTATATCAGTTCCTGCTCAAAGATGGGGAAGAGTTCGTTTCTCTTTTAATTGGATACAGAAGTTTGCGAAACAAACAGCGGCTATTTTTCTTTTACTCGTACTTTGGGAAGTCGCTCCCCGGATTGGATTAGTAGATATTACTTTCTTTCCGCCTTTTTCAAAAGTTGCGGAAGGATGGCAGGGGTTAATAATTTCAGGTGAATTATATGCTCATTTTCAGGCAAGTATTATCCGATCAGCTATCGGATTCGGGCTTGCGATCATTATTGCGATTCCCCTAGGGCTTATCATTGGCTGGTATCCGCTGGCGAATCAGTTGTTAAATCCTGTATTAGAACTATTTCGAAATACAGCCGCATTAGCCTTACTGCCTGTTTTTATTCTTCTCCTAGGGATTGGAGAAACATCTAAAGTTTCGATTGTCTTATTTGCTTGCGTCTTTCCACTTCTTTTAAATACTATTAATGCTGTTCGAAATGTCGATCCACTACTAATTAAATCAGCTAAATCGATGGGATTATCATCATATAAGCTGTTTTATAAAGTAATTTTGCCTGCATCAATTCCGACTATTTTTACCGGAATACGTATGGCTGGCACAGCTTCTATTCTTGTATTAATTGCTGCTGAAATGGTGGGAGCAAAAGAAGGACTCGGTTATTTAATTAATTACGCCCAAATGAATTTCCAAATCCCTCAAATGTATGCAGGTATCATAACTATCTCATTGCTCGGCTTTTTCCTGAATTACGTTCTAGTTTCACTTGAAAGAAAATTCTCATCATGGAAAACAAATCCAAATGAATGATGGCGAAAGGAAGAAGAATAAATGACTATTAATAAAAAAGAAATGAAACTAGGCGCATTTTTTATGATACCAGGTCATCATGTAGCTGCATGGCGGCATCCAAAAGCAGAAGCTCATAATATAATGACCTTTGATTTTATAAAAAAATTGGCACAAACAGCTGAACGTGGAAAATTCGATGTTGTTTTTCTTGCAGATGGTTACGCAGTGAGAGGAAAGAAGCAAAATACTATCGGGCAGACTGTAAATACATCTTTTGAACCTTTTACTTTATTATCTGCACTCTCAACAGTAACAGAGAATGTTGGACTTGTAGGTACAGTATCGACTACGTATAACGAACCTTTCCATGTAGCCCGGAAATTTGCCTCTCTTGATCATTTAAGCGGGGGAAGAGCAGGATGGAATGTTGTTACATCAGGAAGTAATGCAGAAGCACGTAATTTTAATTTAGAGCAGCACCTTCTTCATGAAAAACGTTATGAGAGAGCAGAGGAATTTGTTGATGTTGTTACAAAGCTTTGGGAGAGCTGGGAAGATGACGCTTTAATTATTGATAAAGAGGCTGCTGAATTTGCAAATAGTTCTAAAATTCATGATGTTAATCATAAAGGCAAATGGTTTTCTGTAGAGGGACCATTAAATATTTCGAGATCTCCCCAAGGATATCCGGTCATTGTCCAGGCAGGCTCTTCTGAAGCCGGAAAAGAGCTTGCTGCTCGTACGGCGGAAGTCATTTTTACCGCTTGGCAAACACTTGAAGAGGCACAAGCATTTTATGCTGATGTTAAAGGGAGAATGAAAAAGTACGGCCGTTCTCCCGACGAATTGAAGATCATGCCAGGTGTCTTTCCTGTCATTGGAAGAACAGAAGAAGAGGCAGAGGAAAATAAATTGTTACTTGAGCAGCTCATTCCTGAAGAGGCTGGGATTACTCTTTTATCCAATATGATAAGTGTTGACTTGTCCGGCTATCCGGTCGATGGTCCTTTGCCTGATTTACCTGAATTGGAAGAGGTGAATGGAGGAAAAAGCCGCTTCACATTGCTAAAAGATCTTGCTGATCGGGAAAATCTAACGATTCGCCAGTTATATCAGCGGATTGCCGGCGCTCGTGGCCACCGAGAAATTAAGGGTACACCTGAGCAAATTGCTGATCAATTGCAAGAATGGTTTGAAAATGGAGCGGCAGATGGATTTAATATTATGCCTCCTTATTTACCGGGCGGTTTAGATGATTTCGTCGATCAAGTTATTCCTATATTACAAGAGCGTGGGTTATTCCGTACAGAATACACAGGCAATACTTTACGTGAAAATTTAGGATTAAAGAGGCCGGTGAATATTTTAAATAATAGACTAAAGGAAACAATTTAAGCATCGTTAGAGCAGAAGCAGACTTGAATTATCCCTTGTCTGCTTCTATTTTTTTGAATGGAGTTGAAAATCATAAAAGATTTGGCAGAAGAGTCTATGAAACATTCTTTTATTTTAACAGCCATCGTAATTGGATCCTTTATTTCAATTTATCAATCTGTTTCCTTAAATGTCTCCTTGCCGGGTTTTATAACTATTTTTCAGACAAATTTGGCTACGGTACAATGGCTTATGACAGGGTTTACTCTCGCAACTGGAATGATTGCGCCTCTTTGCGGTTATCTCGGAAACCGCTTTGGAACGCGTGAGCTTTTTTTATTTTCAATTACAGGTTTAATGATTTCCTCCATTTTATGTGCTTCCGCATGGAATATTGGCTCATTAATTGTATTCCGTATAATACAAGGTGTCTTTTGTGGTGTTATTCAGCCAGTAACTTTAACGATCATTTATCAAATGCTCCCAGAACATAAACATTCCATGGCTTTAGGTCTATGGTCTGCCTCCTCTGTACTAGGTCCTGCTTTAGCTCCAACTATAAGCGGCTGGCTTCAAGTATGGAATTGGCCTCTTATTTTTTTAGTAATAATCCCATTCGGGCTGACTGCTTTGATATTTGGATGGATTAGTCTGGAAAGGAAAATAGATTCTTCAAAAGTTTCATTCGACGGTACAGGGATGATTGGCATTCTGTTTAGCAGTCTCACATTATTAGTTTTGTTCAGCAATCTTCATAAATGGGGAATATTGTCAGAGAAGTCGATCATATGTCTGGTTACAGGGGTTCTTTTTCTCGTTCACTTTATTTGGAGAGGGCTTAGAGTAAAGGAACCGCTGTTAGAATTACGGCTTTTTACAAATAAAATTTTTGCTTTAAGTACTGCTATATCAGTCATATTAATTAGCAGCTTGTTTACCGGGATTTATTTTATACCATTATATTTGCTGGAAATCCATCAGATGACTGCTGCTGAAGTAGGGATCCTGCTTCTGCCTCCTGCACTTTCCATGACAGTAGCCACTACAGTAAGTTCCAAATATTACGAGAAGATTGGACCTAAGTTGTTAATACTGACTGGGACATTATTTTTATTAATTGCTACTTGGAAATTCAGTCAGTTAACGATAGAATCCGCTCCAGCTACAGTTATGCTATGGATGACCTTTCGTTATATAGGACTTGGATTATCAATGAATGCTACTATTAATATAGGAATGAATGCAGTCCCCACTAATCTTGCTGGAGATGCTGCTTCTTTACTTAATTGGACCAGGCAAATTACAGGGGCTATGTCCATTGGTATTTTTACTTCTTTTTTCTATACAAGAATCGCCTTGTATGAGACGGAACATACTATTTCATCCGTCGCTTATGTAAAAGGACTGAATGATGTGTTTGTTGCAGCGACAATTTTAACCTGTTTAAGCATTCCTTTTTCATTATTACTGTATAGAAAAAAAGACATTCAAAAAGGAAAGATGATAGAAGCAGATATACAGAAAAGCGGATAGATCTATTTTTAATAAAAGGACGGCTCTCACAAAATAGAGTGGTCCTTTTATTTACTATAGGCAGCAGAATGAGACTTTAAGTACATAGACGAGTTCTTGTTTTCATTATAAAATTTAATTTGTATAAATATTTACATTTTTTATAATTAATTGGAGGATAACCATGTCAGATGATCAGGAAAAACAACAAAAGTTAATGAAAGTTTTTCTGTTTGATAAGGAGAAAAATGCACTTGTTGAAATAATACAGCCGAAAGAGACATTTGCTGATGTCGGTGGACTGGATGAAGTAAAAAAGAAAATTGAAATGAACTTTATTCTGCCGCTGCAAAAACCTGAATTTTTTAAAGCCTATGGGAAAAAGGCTGGAGGAAGCTTGCTTCTTTACGGGCCGCCTGGATGTGGAAAAACTTTTATCGCCAAAGCAATTGCCGGTGAAATAAACGCTAATTTCCTGCATATAGAACTGCAGGCGATTTTATCGATGTATATCGGACAAAGTGAGCATAATCTTCACGATGTATTTGAAAAGGCCAGAGAAAGTAAACCTTGTGTCCTTTTTATCGATGAGTTGGACGCGCTCGGGGGAAGCAGGCATAATATGCGTTTTCACCATGAGCGGACGCTTGTTAATCAGCTGTTAGTAGAACTGGATGGGCTTGATTCTCATAATGATGGAATTTATATTATAGGGGCGACGAACACACCATGGTATTTAGACCCTGCATTGAAGCGTCCAGGCAGGCTGAATCAAATGATTTTCATTCCGCCTCCGAGCGAGAAGGAAAGAGAAATTATTTTAAATTTAAAAATAAAAGATAAGCCTCAAGACTCACTGGATATGAAAAAGATTGCGAGTAAGACTAATTATTCTTCCGGTGCAGATTTAGACCAGCTCGTCCATGATTCAGTGGAGGCAGCTTTAGAGCGTTCATTAGAAAGCGGAGAGCTTCAGCCGATAACTAATATGGATATACTTAAAGTGTTGAAAGAGAGGAAACCAACAACACTGGAATGGTTTTCTACTGCTAAAAACTATGCCACTTTCAGCGACGTAAACAAAGATTATACGACAGTACTTGATTATATGAAGGAAAATAAAATTAGATAGGAATAGTTCAATGAATGAGGAAATGCAATATTCACAATATGATAGAATCGTACAGCTGTTGGAGTGGAACCGCTATAAAGAGGCTGTTCAGGAAGCGGAAAAGTATATTCAGCTCTATCCGGCTGATGCTGATGGATATGCGCTGTTAGGAAAAATTTATTTAGAAATGGATGACTATAATAAATCTTTGTATTGGTCAGAGGAAGCATTGAAAAATGATCCGCATCACGCTTTAGGATGGGAAGTAAGAGTAAGCACTTTTTATACGAAAGAGGATTATAAAGCTGCGATGGAGATGATAAAAGAAGCCTTGATCCTTTTTCCTGAGGAAAGCTTTTATTATTTTTTGCAAGGTAATATTTATAATAAAGCAGGAGATTTTGAAAAAGCGAAGGATAGCTTTGAACATGCTCTGCATTTTCAGCCGGAAAATGCTTTATATCTTGCAAACTATAGCTATGTTCAAAGTTTACTAGGGAATAAACAGCTTGCAGCAGAAATCGAGAGAGAAGCGCTGAATTTTAACCCAGAAAATGAACTCGTCTTTATGTACCTGGCATGGTCGGCAGATGGAAGGGGAGATTACGAAAAAGCACAGCAATATTTAGAAAGTGCTGTTCGAATTGATCCCCAGAATGCACAAATAAGGGAAGAGTATCTTAATGTTTTACAAAAACAGTATAAACTCTATCGTTTTTTCTTATGGCCGGCGAGGACTTTATCTAGTATGAAGCCCTGGGTCGCAATACTCACATGGTTTATAGCTTGGATTTTATTTAAACCGCTCGTTATTTTATTTATCTTTTTATATGTAGGTGCGCACTGGGCGACGAAAATTATTGTGAACGTGAAAGTATTCGGCCGGGTATTTGGAAGGTGACTGAAGAAAGACAGCAATATGCCCGCAGTTTATGAATGTAAACTGCGGGATTTTTCATTTGTATTCTTTTGATTACTAAGAGACCAGACAATAACCGGAATGAGCAGTAAGGAGAAAATCCCGCCAGCAAATGCTAATGTGGTATAGCTTGAATGTACGACAATCATACCAGAAAGCGCTCCTCCTGAAGCACCGGCTAAAGCGACCAACACATCAACAGTCCCTTGGGTTTTCGCCCGGGCAGCTGGGTGAGCAGAGTCAATAATAAGTGCTGTTCCACTAATTAAGCCAAAATTCCAACCGAGACCAAGAATGGCGAGAGCGATGATAAGTCCGGTCATGGAATCACCAGGTGCTAAAGCGGCAAGCAGTCCTGCAGCTAATAAAGTAGCGCCGGAGGCAACCGCCATAAAGGTACGGCCGAGTTTATCAACGAGAATCCCCGTTACAAGAGACGGAAGATACATTGCCGCGATATGTATGCTAATGACAATCCCGACTGCATTTAAACCATGGCCATGATGCTCCATATGGATCGGTGTCATCGTCATGATCATTACCATAACAATTTGAGTTAAGACCATTACGACGGCTCCAGTTATAATTCCCCGTTTATTTTCTGTAAATATTTCAGAATGGTTTCCAGAAGAATTTTTGCTATCCGTCGTTTTCTTTCTAAACATAATTTCTTGTGAGATAAGAAAAGGATCGGGACGAAGGAAAATAAGAAGAACTAAACCAGCAAGGGTAAAGGCTGCTGCGGCTAAAATAAATGGACCTGCTAAAGCTGGAAGCCCGAATGATTCCGCAAATTTCCCCATTATATTCACTAGGTTCGGACCTGCAACAGCACCAAATGTTGTGGATACTAATGAAATACTGATCGCTGTTGCTCTTTGTTTAGGACTTGCCAAATCTGTCCCCGCATAGCGTGCCTGCAAGTTTGTAGCCATCCCGGACCCGTATATGAGCAGGGAAGCGAAAAGAAGGACAAGATTATTAGTTGCTGCAGCAATAATTATTCCAATAGCTCCGATTCCCCCGGCAAAAAACCCCGCGGTAAGTCCGGTACGGCGGCCAAAACGTTGTGAAAGCCAACCAACACCTAACGCAGCACCAGCAGATCCGAGAGTAAATAATGCAGACGGAATACCGCCAAAACTGTCCGAACCGAGCATATCCTGGGCAAGAAGAGCTCCAACTGTAACTCCTGCCGCCAGTCCTGCACCTCCAAAAATTTGTGCAAGAACTACAATGATTAATGTTTTCCGGTATAGCTGCTGCTGTTTTTCCGGAGAGTCAATATATTCTTGCAGTCTGGTAGACTCGCTTTCTGAAATTTTTTTATTCATTATAAGGTCGTCCTTTCTAAAAAGTCGGATTAATATACTTTAAAAATGCAATTCATCCTTTAAATCTATTATAAGCGAAAAATATTATTCGAAAAATGCAATTCATCCTTTAAATCTATTATAAGCGAAAAATATTATTCGAAAAATGCATACAATTTTTAAATTTCAATATCTTGCTATTCTATTCCAAGTATCATAAATTCTAAATCCATAGAGAGTATAATGGAAAGAGAGGTGAAGTAAATGACGGACTGTATTAATATCCGATTTCAAGATAGTGATGATCAAGAAATGATGACAGATGAAAAGTGGCAGGCCATTATTAGCAATGATGCTTCTTACAATGATCAATTTTTCTATGCTGTAAAGACGACTAGGATTTTTTGTAAACCATCATGTAAATCTCGTATTCCGAAAAAAGAAAATGTATGTATTTTTCAGAACGCAGAACAAGCCCTTCATGCTAATTTTCGTCCTTGTAAACGTTGCAAGCCTACTAATGAAAAATTGCCTGATAGTGAATGGGTGGCAGTTATTACTGAATACATTGATAAAAATTTTACAGAAAAATTAACGTTGGAGAAGCTAGCTAGTATAGCCCACGGGAGTCCTTATCATTTACATCGAACGTTTAAAAAGATTAAGGGCATTACACCGGTTGAGTATATACAAAAGATTAGATTAAAAATAGCTAAGAATTATTTGATTGAAACAAATAAATCTATTGCGGATATTTCCACATATGTAGGTATACCTAACAAACCCTATTTCATTACTCTATTTAAAGAGAAAACCGGGCATACACCAACACAATATCGTCAGCTGCGTAAGATGGAGGAATGAAAAAATGAAATCAAAAAATAAACAGGTAATTTATTGGTCTTTGCTAAAGTTTAAAGATTGGAATTTTTATATTGCCTCAACTTCTAAAGGGCTGTGCTACGTAGGTTCACAGAACAAATCATTCGAGGAATTATCTGAATGGGCTACGAAACGCTTTCTAGGAAGTCCTCTTGTTGAAGATGATGAATATCTTAGACCTTATGTGATTGAAATAACCGAGTATCTAGAAGGAGAAAGGACAAATTTTACTATTCCATTTGATTCCAATGGAACAGCATTCCAGCTTGCAGTCTGGAACGCACTTTGTGAGATTCCATACGGACAGACAAAGTCCTATTCCGACATTGCAAACTTTATAAATAAGCCAGCCGCTGTTCGTGCTGTGGGGGCGGCAATTGGAGCTAATCCGGTTTTAATTACTATACCTTGCCATCGTGTAGTAGGAAAGAATGGGGCGTTAACCGGTTATCGCGGCGGATTAGATATGAAGACACAGCTTTTGGAACTTGAAAGACGAGGAACATTAAATACTGAGTAATAAAGGGAACAAGGAAGCATTAAGAATGAAAGGATATTTTTCTTCTTTTTTTATCTCCGTTTCATACTGCGGATCAGACTTTTTGTTTCCTTATTTACACGATTAGACTCCACAATTTTTTGTAAGGCTTTATTATAGGTAAAATCATCAAGCTTGTTATTTTTCAAATATTCCATTGTCAAATCAGGAATCTTCACATAACAGATAGACAAAGCCCATGCAACTGCCATTTTGGCGTAAAATCCTTCGTGCTTTACACCTTCTAGGAGGTTTAACACTTTGCCGATGTATTCCATCTCTATATAAAAGTTCAGTAGCATAACCACTCCAAATCGTATTTCATATTCTTTTTCAGAAGAAAGATATGGCTGTAAAAACTCCCATACAAGTCTTTTATTTTCCTTTGTGAATTTCAGACCTGTACAAAAGCTGTCACATACTGACCAATTATCAATTTTGGGCACGAACGCAGCCACATAAGGCAGGATTTCTTCCATATTGGTTTTCACATAACCAATGACCATACCTTGCAGCATGATTTCCTCAAAATATTCATTTTCTGCAGTTTCAAGGTAAGTGTGCCAGTCATCTTTTGCAATTTGTTTTGCAATTTTACGAAGTTCTGGCAGCCGAACACCTAAAATATTGTTAATGTTAGGTATGAGTACGGCTGCAAACTTCTGATAGTCTGTATCAATGAGTTCAAAGATTTGTCTTCTAATTATATTTTTCATTCATGTTCTCCTATTCGTTGAAGGGGCTGTCCGATAAGTCCCTGATAAGGTTTAAAAGCTGAAAGGTCCTGTCACCAAACCTTTGATTTTACTGGGTTTTCATCACAGGGTCTTTCAGCAGGGTGTCCCCAAAGAGTTGCTTTTCTTCCTTTTGGCACACCCTCTCACTATAACTGATTATCTTTTGAAAAGGAGAAGAATTGAATATAACAGCAAGATAGCAAAATTATTTTATCCCAGCCTTAACGGGCAGTAA
>NZ_BCVG01000030.1 GCF_001591625.1 Metabacillus fastidiosus NBRC 101226 | reverse complement strand
AGGATGTCCCAAAAGGGTTGCTTTTCCCCCTTTTGGGACATCCTCGTTTTTTATCAGGTTATTTTCTCTTTCTTTTTCAATCCCTTGCAATAGTACATATTATCATCCGCTATTTTAATTAGTTCCAATAAATCTTTACTTTCGTTTGGAAAAATAGCTGAGCCGACTGAAACATAAACTGGTATTTTTAATTTTTCAGAAAGTTCGTTGAGCTTCTCTTCCAATTTATTTAAACTAATTGTTAAATCAGTTTCATCTTTCATATATCCTATTACTAGAAATTCATCTCCGCCCCATCGTGCTGTAATATCCCCTTTTCTTGTTGCAGAAATAAGGCATTCTCCGATAGATTTTAAAATCTCGTCTCCTCTAATATGACCGTATAAGTCATTAATCTCTTTGAAATTGTCACAATCAATAACGAGAATAAAAAACTTGCTATTCATCCGCTCTGCAGAAGCAGCAAATTTTTTGAAATTAGTCATAATGAAACGGCGGTTATATAAATTGGTTAATATATCTTTTTCAGAATAGAATTTTACTTTATCGAATTGTTTTCCAATGAAATACCCGAAGAATAACATAACTGGTGTTGCAATATAATTTACTTCTTCAATATATCCATTTTCATAATACAGATATGCTACAATCGAATATTGAAAAATGAGAATGAATATAAATACAAAAATTCTACCCGTATATTTCATACTAACCACACCTTTGAACAAGCTAAAAATAAAGATAAGTATACAAATCAAAAATAAGTATTCACTAGGAATAACTTAGTTGATTTATAGAATATAATAGCATACCAATTTTTGATTATATAGTGATATAAAGGTAGAGCGAATACCTATATTTAAGGAATATAATATTAGAAATGGTGCTTTTTGGAGGTTGTATCCCTGCTATTTTATTATGATGAAAGCTTTCTATATTATACAAAATTAAATTATCGTTTCCAACGAAAATTTACAGTGAAATTTAGTGGATTTTGCTACTCAAATTTATTGTGTGTTTAAAGGCAGTGTGACTAATTGTCTGTAAGGGGTCACTTATTTCAACTGATTATCAGTAGGGAATGCTAAAAATCATTACTGACGAAAGTTTTACTTTAAAAATTGAGAGAAAATTGCAATATGCTGTATTTTTTATTAAGTACATGTTGGAATTTTAAATGTAAAGAAAAATGATTGATTTTTAAAATCGGTGAGGGATTGTAAATTCCCTCACTCATAGAATTTTCATTTTGAAGAAACTAGATCTTTAATTAGCTGCATGATCTATATGTTTTTTGTGTTGTGAAAATCAGCCTGTCCAATTCTTGGCTGTACTTTAAAGTTTCTGGATGATTTAATCCTTTTGTTTGTCCAGTTACAATCATCAGCTGTCTTATTAAATTAATTTTATATGCTAATTCAAAGAATGGCTTATTATTCATAGTCCTTAGCTCCTAATAAAATATAAGGTAGTGTTGCTTAAATGTATTATGAACGATAATAAAAAAATTTGAAATAGTTTCGACAATACTTCTAGTAAAGGGACAAAATTCTTTCGGGGAATCTATTGTTTTACCATTTAAAGGCATAGAAATATTAGTGTTTTATGCTAATTGATGATATTGAAGATTAGATTTATGTTAGTTATCTTTTAAATTCGAAGACAAAAATTCATGTTTATAGAATTTTTAGTTTCAACAGCCATAAGTTCGGAATAAGAAAAACTTTCACTGGTAGGTGCTTTATTTGATCAGCTCCTAAGTGAAAGTTAGCATTTTTTCTAATTCATAAGCAGGTATTGGGGGACTATAATAATAGCCTTGAGCAAGATCACATTTTTCTGATTTGAGAATTTCTAATTGTTCGATCGTTTCAACACCTTCTGCAATAACGGTAAGGTTAAGGCTTTTAGAAACAGAAATGATGGCTTTTACGATTGCGGTACTTTGTTCATCACTAATAATGTCATGAATAAAAGATTTATCAATTTTCAATACATCTAATGGGAACTTTTTTAAGTAATTTAATGATGAATAGCCTGTTCCAAAATCATCTAATGATAGGCTGACACCTAATTCTTTTAATTGTTTAAGCTTTGTAACCGACTGATTGATATTTATCATCGCCATTGTTTCGGTAATTTCTAAATTAAGATATTTGGAGTCTAGCTGAGTTTCCTCCAGGGTTTCTTTAATAACGGGAATTAGGTTGTTTTGTTGAAACTGTCTGGCTGATAGATTGATAGACATATTAATAGGAACATAGCCGCTATCCTGCCACAATTTATTTTGTCTGCATGCTGTTTTTAATACCCATTCTCCGATTGGAATGATTAAACCGGACTCTTCGGCTATCGGAATAAATTCTGTTGGTGAAACAGTCCCATGCTCTGTAGAATTCCAGCGAAGCAATGCTTCAACACCGGTTAATTCCTTCGTGTGAATATTAATTTTAGGCTGGTAATATATTGATAATTCATTATGATTTAATGCGTTTCTTAAGGCGGATTCAAGTAACATTTTTCGTTTATTCTTTTGATTCATTTCAGAAGAATAGTATTGATAATTGTTTTTACCACTTGTTTTTACTGCATACATCGCAGTGTCAGCATTTTTGATTAAAGAAGCTGAATCTTTCCCGTCATGAGGATAAATGCTGATCCCTATACTCGGTGAAGTGAAAATTTCATGACCTTCAATAATAAAAGGCTTATTCAATTCTTCAACAATGTGTATTGACGTTGTGTCCAATATTGATTGCTCAGTATGATGCAGCAGAATGATGAATTCATCCCCGCCTTGTCTCGCAACGATATCTTTTTCTGATACGCAATTTTCCAATCTTCTTGCTGCTTCTACTAATAACAGGTCACCTATATGATGCCCAAGTGTATCATTGGTAATTTTAAATCTGTCTAAATCTAAAAATAAAACAGCAACCTTTTCATTTGTTAAATGAATTTCTTCAATCGTTTTATTCAAATAGGAGTTAAAACTGCTTCTGTTTAGCAAGCCTGTTAAACTGTCATGGAAAGCTAAATGTTTTATTTGTTCTTCCGCTTTTTTTCGTTCTCTAATATCCCTGGAAATGGCAAATGTCACTTTTTTATTTCCTAATGTAATAATACTTGCGCTTATTTCACTTGGGATCTTTTCCCCGGTTTTAGAAATATATTCTCCTTCAAACATGATTTGAGTATTCTCAAGAAGTTCCTGCTGTGTATCATCCACTTTCTCTAAACGGCTCTTTGATGTAATATCTAAAGGTGACATGGAAAGCAGCTCTTCTCTACTGTATCCGAATCGTTCACAAGCGACATTATTTACATCAATAAATTGTAAAGGTTTCCCTCTTTTATCCATTTCGAATAAATATATTGCATCGCTTGCATGTTCAAATAATGTTCGATATCTTTTCTCGCTGTTCGTAAGCTCTTCGTAAGCTTGCTTCGTGGAAGAAATATTTCTTGCAAAACTAAGGGTCGCAGGCTGTCCGTAATAATCGATAGAAATAGCAGTTGATTCAATATGAACAGTATTTCCTTTTAAACTTAATGCTTTCAGTTCGTTTAAATCTAAACATTTCTTTTCGTTAATGGACTGAAGACGTTTAGATAAGATATCTTTCGAATCAGGATGGATCAGGTTAAATAATGATTGACCAATGAAGTTTTCAGGTTTATCGGGACCTAATATTTCAGCTCCCGTTGAGTTAATAAAAAGAATGGTCCCATTTCTATGGATAATAATTATCTCCGGAATTAATTCTATTAGGGAACGATACAGTTCATAATTCTTTTTTGCTTCGTTGTTGATCATTTCAAGTTTCTTATTGGAAGCTGTTAACAAGTTATTTCGATATTTCAGCTGCTCAGCTAATATACCTACTGAAATAATACAAAATGCAATAATAATAATTTCTTCTAGAAAATATAAAGTTCGATTGAATGTATTCTCAGCCGAAAACAGCCCATTAAAATTAGATATTGTATGAAAAAGTACAGTAATGCAGGTGGCGATAACGCTGCCTCGTAAGCCGAAATGGAAAGCAAAACTTAGAGCGGGGATCACTTTTATTATCCAAAATATCCCTATTTGGGAAAAACCGTCCAGCTTTATAATTTCTAATAATATTGTTATAAAATAACAAGTGAAAGTTAACCACCAGATTTTCGAGGGGACTTTTTTAATTAAAAATTTGATGTTATTATTTTTCATAATTTCCTCAATCCTTTTAAGGATTTTAAAGTTGCTTATGAAGCGATTTTATCATATTAGAGATGAAAGTAATAGAAAAGAGAAGAGGTACATATTAAGTTATAATTTAATTTTGATTTTAATTAAATTTACTTGTACTATTAGGATTGAAAAACAATGAATAAGAAGGAGAACAAATGACGATTAATTCTACGTTTATTATACAATTAGAACCATTTATCCAGAATGTTTGGGAAAAGAATAATTTTCAAAATCCAACAGCAATTCAAACAAAGGCCATTCCTTCTATATTGGAGGGAAAGGATATAATTGCACAATCTCCCACTGGAACTGGAAAGACATTAGCTTATTTGCTCCCTATATTAAATAGTATTGACGTAAATAAAAAGATGCTTCAAGCAGTTATTCTTGCACCATCAAGAGAACTCGTTATGCAAATTTCTCAAGAGCTTACAAAATGGTCTGAAGGGAGTAATATAACTTCAGCTTCATTTATTGGTGGAGCAAATGTTAAAAGACAAGTTGAAAAATTAAAGAAAAGCCCGCAAATAGCTGTTGGAACACCAGGAAGAATTTTTGAATTAATTAATATGAAAAAGATGAAAATGCATGGAGTAAAAACGATCGTTCTTGATGAAGGTGATCAATTATTAAAACAAGAGCATCAAAACACGGTGAAAAATATCGTGAAAACAACGTTAAATGAGAGACAGCTAGTCTTATTCTCAGCGACATTAGATGAAGGAACAGAATCAAGAGCAAGGGATTTAATGAAACAGCCTGAGCTTATAAAAGTAAGCCGGGATGAGGTGCCGTCTGGACAAGTGGACCATCTTTATCTTGTCTGTGAACAAAGAGAGAAATCTAAATTACTGGAAAGACTGGCGAAGACGATTCCAATGAAGGCATTAGCTTTTGTAAAAGATATTGGGAATTTATCTGTTTTAAGCGAGAAATTGACATATGGAGATGTTGAGCTGGGCTTATTACATAGTGATTCTAAAAAAGCAGATCGTGAAGCAGCACTTAAAAATTTCCGTACGGGAAAAATTGATTTGCTTCTGGCTACAGATGTAGCAGCGAGAGGACTTGATATAGAAAATTTAACACATGTTATTCAATTTGATCTTCCGAAGGATGAAACACAATATATTCATCGTTCAGGACGTACAGGAAGATTAGGTGCATCTGGTACTATTATCTCTATCGTAACAGAAAGAGAAGAGAGAGAATTGAAAAAGATAGCACGTGAACTTAATATAAAGCTGGAGAAGAAAGTATTATATAAAGCACAATTAGTGGAAGAAAAGAAATAATATGTAGTTTAAAATATCAGATTTCATCAATTGATGTATGGAATCTGATATTTTATTTTTTATCTTAATATATAATGAAGTAACAATGGAATAGTTTTAAGTTAAGAGGAGATGATCTCTATTCTTTATTTAGTAAGACATGGTGAAACGGAATGGAATCATATAGGAAAAATTCAAGGTCATATGAATATTCCTTTAAATGAAATTGGAAGGCATCAAGCAAAGCAGTTGGCAAATGCTTTAGTAAACAGCGGAATAAGCAAGATTTACTCAAGTGATTTACAAAGAGCATATGAAACAGCGTCTATTATTGCAAAGGAATTAAATATTCAAGAAGTTATTAAATGTCCATTGCTGAGAGAGAGAAGTTTTGGAAGCTTTGAAGGAATGGAGCTCAAGCAGCTGCTTGCAGAAATCCCGGATTACGAAACGAATTGGGACATTGTGGATAACTCCATTATTGAGTCGCTGGAAGCACTTAGAAAACGGTCGGTTTCGAGGATTATGGACATTGTCACAGAAACCGAAGGGGAAAAAATTCTTATTGTCAGCCATGGCGCTTTTATTAATGCTTTCCTATACGATATAACGAATGGACAGCAGGGACCAGGCATAACGGAAATTCCCAATACATCATATTCCATCTTATTGTATGATAATGAGTCAGGGTGGAAAATTCAGTTTTTAAATAATAATGCTCATTTGTCCCAAAGGTAAAAGGCTGTCTTTATTTAAGACAGCCTTTTACCTTTATCTTATGATGTCAGCTCTAAGTTGTAATAATAAATTATGTCAGTACCCAAGATGTTATACATAAATTTAATTATCTTCGAAATAATTGCAGTTTCTATAGACCATGAGCAAGAATTGCCTGTATCATGGCTGACAATAAACTTTTATAGCATTAATTTTTGTTGGGAACGTGAATTTCCATGCCCAATATAATTAAGTGTAGTTGTGTACTTCATGTTTTAGCTCCTTTGTTTCCGGTAACATATAACTAAAGCATGATTTAGGAATAAATGGATGATAGCTAAAAGTATTTCAACAGGCTGAGAAAAACATCGATTCATACTAGGAAGGTTATTCACTTATAGGAAAGCAAGTTATTCACTGGATGATCGACAAGTTGTGGATAAAACAGATAGAAAAAAGAAGGATATTAACAACTTATCAACATTATCCACATTTTTATTAGTTGAGTTATTAACAAATGGGTGTGATTCATGTGGATAACTATAGTTTTCCACATGTGATACAAATATGGATCAAAATTACATATAAATAAAAAAGAATGTATAGATGAAATTGTATTGATTTAATGGAGGAGCAGGAGAAGAAAATATCTTCTACTGCTCTGCTGATCAGAAGGTTTTATTCTATTTTCTTTGTCTTTTATTCGCGGCACTCGCTCTAGCTTGTGCTTCTTTGTCGTCTACATCTGCAAGTTCACGAGAAAATTCTTCATCAATTCCGTCTGGCTCAATTTTTAAATTTTTTGGAACTTGTGGTAACGATCCTTTATTGCCATCTCTTGTTTTTTGCTTATTGCTTCTGCCCATGAAAAAGCCCTCCTTTATGGAATGTTTCCATAATAGGATAGGCTATTTTCTAAGTTTTCATGTTGGAACTTAATGCCTTGATTTACTTTCTATGTAGCCTCCAGCACGATCTGCCATTTTAAATTCTCTTGAATAAAGAACTTCCTGTGTACTGGAAAGGGTTGTCTTTGTTGTATGCTTTCTTTTCTTCTCATTCATTGCTATCATCCTTTTCGATAAATTGTATTTCTCATTTATAGTGTCGACAAAGTTAATTCATTCCATTCGCAAAAAAGCCGTTACTTTTTTAGCAGGATAATGTGTGAATAATGACAGGTTCATCATTTCAAAACTCTTATTAGAAAATGAGTATAATTAGTGAAAAATTACATTTATGAGAAGCTTTAGAATTACTTATTGAAACGTATTGACTTGATTATTTTGTATAGTACTCAAGGCATTTTCTCTGAGAAGAAGTCAAATTTAATAAAGAAATTAATTGAAGAAAATAGGATGGAGAATAGTGAAGATGGAGAATAGTGAAATTGTAGATGGTCAACAATTCGATGTTCGTGCAGTAAATGATAATAATTTAATGGTGATTGGTATAGATTTTGATTTCGCAGATGTTGAAGTGAAGGATTCAAGTGAATTAACAAAAATGAGTCTTTAGCTTATTGTAATTTGCCCAATATTGAGTTTGAATATTTATTTTGAAGAGGCTTTTCCTAGAAGTCAAATGTTGGCTTTGGAAAGCTCTTTTATTTTCTAGAAACATTGATATATCAATGTTTTATTTTGAATTAGATTATTTCACTATTTTTATGTCACCTAAAATAATATAGAAGGGGACAATCTTAAATTTAATAAAATATCTTTTTGACCGTTCAATCGTTGATTTTAAAAATAATTTATTTTTAACGCTTGACATTCCAGTTTAGAGGAATGTTTAAATGTTTATAACCAAGTAAATTGATGTGAATAATTATTGAATATAGGAGGAAATAAGAAATATGAGAATTCTACAAAAATATATTGCCTCTGCTATTACGATTGTTAGTCTTTTAGCTATTTCAGGATGCGGAGCAGAAAATGAAACGACTGGGCAGTTTGAAAAGACCAAAGTAATTTTAGATTGGACACCTAATACGAATCACACAGGTCTTTATGTCGCACTTGAAAAAGGCTATTACGAGGAGGAAGGGTTAGACGTTGAGATTATACAACCTTCAGAAAGTACGACAGCTACTTTAGTTGCTGCTGGAAAAGGTGACTTCGGTGTTAGCTTCCAGGAAGATGTAACATATGCATTAACAAGTGATGAAAAGCTACCAATTAAAGCAGTTTCTACAATTATTCAACATAATACGTCGGGCTTTGCAGCACCAAAAGGGAAAAATATTACTTCTATCAAGGATTTTGAAGGTAAAGTATACGGCGGATGGGGTTCACCATCAGAAGAAGCTATTTTAAAAAACGTTATGGAAGCAAATGGAGCAGACTTTAGTAAGGTGAAAATTGTTAATCTTGGCAATGATGATTTCTTTGCTGCAACGAAAAAGCATGTTGACTTTGGATGGATTTTTGAAGGATGGACAGGACTAGAAGCCCAATTAAATGGTATTGAACTGAATTATTTCCCGGTTAAAGATTTAGATCCGATTTTAGATTATTACACACCTTTATTAATTACGAATCTACAATTAATCGCCGAAAATCCTGAAAAGGTAAGGGGATTTTTAGCGGCGACTAGCAAAGGGTATGAGTATGCAATCAAAAATCCAGACGAAAGTGCAGAAATTTTATTAAAATATGCACCTGAACTTAACAAAGATCTTGTCTATGTTAGCCAGAAATTTCTTTCAGAACAATATTCCAAAGATGCTTCCAAGTGGGGGGTTATGAAAAAAGAAACATGGTTAAATTATGCTGATTTTATGAGAGGGGCAGGTTTAACTGAAAAAGAGCTAAATGTTGAAGAAGCATTTACCAATGAATTTTTACCACAATAATTTTGCTATCTAAAAGGAGTATTGAAAATGGAACATATTAAAGTAATGTTAGAGTACTTTCATCCTTGGACAAATTCAGCCGGATTTTACTATGCGAGATCGCAAGGATGGTATGAAGAAGCTGGAATTGATGTAGAATTTGTTTGCTATGATGCAGCTAGAGGAGACACATTAGCTTATTTGAAACGTGGGGAAGTAGATTTTGGAATATTCCCTACCAATCGTTTACTTGTAATGCGTGAGAACTCGAAGGAAGTTGTTAGTATTGCTTCGATTAATCATGGTGGAATGGAAACGATTCAAACAGTAAAAAGTACAGGAATCCGTCGACCTGCTGATTTAAGCAATAAACGAATCGCTTTAAATCCAACTCCCCGAGGGATAGCGATGGTAAAGCATTTAATTGCAGCTGATGGTGGAGATCCCAATTCATTTACCATTGTCGATAGCGGTGTAAAAGAATATCAGGCAGAGGACATTATTGCTGGAAAGGTGGATGCAACCTTTGGAAGTTATTGGGCGTGGGAGTTGCAAATGGATTCCATAGTTCCGGAAGAAGAGCGTTTTTATTGGAAAGTAGATGACATTGGTGCACCGCCATATCATAGCTATTTGCTCGGTACGAACCAAAAACTTATTGATAAAAATCCACAGTTAATTTATATCTTTTTGGAAATTACAGCACGAGGTTTTATTGCAGTAGCAAATAAGCCCAGTATTGCAGAAAAAGTATATGAACGTTATGTTCCCTATTTCCCGGTATCATTAATTACGAAATCGTTATCATTAATCGCAGCAACGTGGCTACATGAAGGGTATTGGGGCTACCAAAGACCAGAGTTAATGGAACCTTATGCAAAATGGCTTGAGAAAAATGGTATTTTAGAAGATTGTAATATTTGGAAAGAAGCTTGTGACTATCGATTCCTTCCTGAAGGAGGGTATCATATTGGGGAACTATAATAAAGCAGAGTTAAAATCTCATGGTATGGGTAAGGAATTAGTCGAACCTGACTGGAGAAAAATAACTTTAGAAGAGGCGGAGGGAATTTTAGAATACTATCCAAAAATTAGGAATGTAAAAAAATTGACTTGGCACAGTCCTCGTCCATTTTCGAGTGCAGCTATTGCTTTAACCGATAGCGGATATTATTTTTTGAAACGTCATCATTTTGCTATTCGTGATGTTGAGGCAATTCTTGAAGAACATCGATTTATTGAACATTTACGAAATAATGGCTTGCCGGTTAGTAATGTTGTTAAAGGGGAATCTGATAAAACAGCTTTTACATTAGATGAGTGGACTTATGAAATTCATTTATTGGGTGAAGGTGATGATTGGTATCGTGATGCTGTATCTTGGTCGCCGTTTAAATGTAAAGAGGATGCGTATGCGGCAGGCCAAGCTTTGGCACAAATGCACATTGCAGCAGAGACATTTGAAGCTCCTAAACGTAAACAAAGTCCGCTTATATCAAGCTTTTCAATATTTAATTCCGCTCATCCAATTAAACAAATAGAAGAGTATTTGAAAACGCGCCCTGCCTTAGTGAAGTATTTAGATGATAAACGCTGGAAAGACGATATTCAAAAACACATATTGGCGTTTCATGAACAGCTTCATGTAGATTTACAAAAATTAAAACCAATTTGGACGCATAATGATTGGCATGCTTCAAATTTACTTTGGGCTAATGTAAATGGAAAAGCTACGGTGAAGACAATTTTGGACTTTGGATTAAGTGATAAGACATATGCAGTATATGATTTAGCAACTGCTATTGAACGTAATATAATAGAATGGTTAGAACTTGGAAAAAAACTAGATTGTACAGTACATTATGGTGCATTAGATGCTTTACTTGCAGGTTATGAATCTGTTCGACCACTATCAAAATTAGAATCACACGTGCTATATAAAATATTACCGCTTGTTCACGTAGAATTTGCTTTATCGGAAATAGATTATTTCTACGGAATTATTAAATCAGAGGAAAATGCGGATTTAGCATATAATACGTTTTTAATTGGACATGTTAAATGGTTTCGAGAGCC
The DNA here is from genome assembly GCF_001591625.1 of Metabacillus fastidiosus NBRC 101226. Lineage (GTDB taxonomy): Bacteria > Bacillota > Bacilli > Bacillales > Bacillaceae > Metabacillus > Metabacillus fastidiosus. The sequence goes on along the minus strand of NZ_BCVG01000030.1, from coordinate 24,789 downwards.
TTCTGGACAGCAGCTATTAAACTATTTAAAACAAAGGGTAAATGCTTAACTTTTAGAAAAAACAATTGACAGTGAAATAGGTAAAACTTAAAATTGAGTAAACTTATAGGAATTATCAATTAATATTAAAGACCTTTTTGGTCTTTAATATATTTTGGATATTAGAAACAGAAGGAGAAGGCGAGTAATGACGAAATTAAAAAAATTTGATAATACGTTTTACCCAGTATTAATGTTTATGATACTAATATTGCTTTGGCAAGTTATTATAGTGTTCGGTGATGTATCGAAGTTTATTTTGCCATCTCCAATAGATATTGTTAAAGCGTTTATTGAAGATTTTAGCTTACTTATGACACATACAAAAGTAACATTAGAACAATCAATTTTAGGTTTTGTAATAGCAATTTTGTTCGCCTTTTTTATTAGTATTTTAATGGATCGTTTTTCATTTATTAAAAAGTCACTTTATCCAGTTTTAGTTATTTCACAAACTGTACCAATTATTGCAATTACCCCTTTGTTAATCATTTGGTTTGGTTTCGGGTTGATAACCAACATTTTTATTATCATTTTAGTATGTTTTTTTCCAATTACAGTTAGTCTAGTGGACGGATTTGAGAAAGTCGATAAAGACTATATAAATCTATTTAAAACGATGGAAGCTTCTAAATGGCAGTTATTTTTCCATGTGAAATTACCTTCAGCAATGTTGAATTTCTTTTCAGGTTTGAAAATCGCTGCCACATATATGGTGATGGCTGCGGTAATTGCAGAATGGCAAGGTGGTACTAAGGGGATCGGAGTTTATATGGTACGTGTGAAAAATGCTTATGCACTTGATAAAGTGTTTGCATCTATTATTGTTATTGTGATCGTCAGTATCGCTTTTATTTATGCCATAGACTTCATTGCTAAAAAAGTTACACATTGGAAATAAGGAGGGCTATCGTAATGACTACTAAAGTTAAGAAGGCAGAAATAATTTCATTAAACAATATTAATAAAAGCTACAATGATATGCGTATTTTACAAGATATTTCATTATTTGTTGAGTATGGAGAGTTCGTATCAATTATTGGACCAAGTGGCTCAGGTAAAAGTACACTTTTTAATATTATTACAGGTTTAACAGATGCAGACAGTGGTGACCAGAAAATTTCAACTAACATTGGTTACATGCAGCAAAAAGATTTATTATTACCGTGGAAGACAGTGATGGATAATATTTGCTTACCTCTGCAAATAAAAGGTGTCAGTACGAAGGAAGCTAGACAAATCGTAAAGCAATATTTAGATATGACAGGGCTACGTGGCTATGAAAATAAGTACCCGAATCAGTTATCAGGAGGTATGAGGCAAAGAGCAAGTTTTTTACGTACATTTTTAACATCTCAGGATACGATGTTATTGGATGAGCCATTTGGAGCACTTGATTCAATTACGAAAAGCAAAATGCAAAAGTGGTTGCTTGAAATCAAAGAAAAACTAAATATTACCATTTTGTTTATTACACATGATATAGAAGAAGCAATATTTCTATCTGACCGTATTTATGTGCTTGGTGCAAAGCCAGGTATTATTAAAAGTGTAATATCATTAGATTTTCATAAGGAAGAAAAAACAATGCGTTTAGTATCAAATGAACTATTAGAAACAAAAAATGAGATTTTAAAGTTGTTATAAGGTGAAGATAAGGGATGATATTTAAATGGAATATTATACAATTGGTCAAGTTTCGAAGCTTTGTAAAATACCGACAAAGACGTTAAGGTATTACGATGAAATGGACTTGCTAAAGCCGGAAAAAGTTTCGTTAGAAACAAAATACAGATATTATTCACAAAACGATATATTAAAAATTCCTGTCATAAAATATTACAAGCAGCTTGGTTTTCAATTAAAAGATATAAAGAACCTCATTTGTTCACTTGATGTAAATACGCTTGAATCGTATTTCACAAAAGAGCTAGCAATTGTAGAAAAACAAATACAAGAACTTAATAAGAAACATTTTGCAATGACACAATGGTTTCAGTTGTTAAAACAAGGTGAAATGCTTTCAAAGGAAACAGAACTTTTTGGTGGAGTTAAGATTTATACTTCCGTGATGCCGCTTTATCGTACAATCCATTATCAGTATAAAGTCCATGAAGAAATAGAGCATATTGAATCGATATTTAGTAATTCATTTGTAGAATTTTGTAGTGAAAATGATATTTTTACATATGGTCCTTTTATATTAAAATTTCAACATTACGAAGAGAGGATAAAAAGTTGTTATAGTACTATCAATTGTTATTCCGAAATTTTAGGTGAATATGAAGAAATGATTCAAATTGGCAATATTCGTGTAGTAAATGCAATCCATAAAGGTGATTATAGTCAAATTCCTATAACATATAAAGCTGTACTGCAGTGGGTAAAGAAAAATAATATCCAGTTACAAGGAATAACTTATGAGCGTTATATTATCGATCGTTGGTGTTCTGCAAATTCAGAAGAATTTATTACAGAGTTAATTTTTCCAATACAAGAAAAAATAGCATAGCACTAATTGAGAGGAGAAAAATAATGTCTAATTTAATTACATTACAAGAGGCTTTTCAAAAGTTAATGCTTGGAAAGACTGTGTTTATTGATACACGTTTTGTCTTTGGTAGACCAGAGTTAGGCTACGAAGGTTATTTACAGGAGCATATTCCATCAGCTGTTTATTTTCATTTAGATAAAGATTTATCAGGTCCTATATTAACACATGGTGGGCGTCATCCTATTCCCTCTAAGGAAGAATTCGCACGTAAACTTGGTGAAGCAGGGATAGACAATGACACACATGTCATCGTCTATGATAATGAAGCAGGGAATGTTGCAGCACGGTGCTGGTGGTTACTAAAATATTTTGGACATAAGCATGTTCAAATGCTAAATCGTCCGTTGTCTCATTGGAAGGAAGCTGGGTACCCTATTACAAATGAAATACCTAGTCCGGATGTGAAAAAATACATTGCAATACCTAATGAGCTTTTAACAGTTTCAATGGAAAACGTTCGAGCACATTTACATGATAAAGGAAGAGTTCTAATTGATGCTCGCAAAAAGAAAGTGTATACAGGAGAAGAAAATACGAAATATCCTAAAATAGGACATATTCCAGGAGCGCTTAATTATTTTTGGGAAGTGGTACTATCAAAAGAAGGTGTTTTTCAAGAAGGTGAACAGCAACTAAAAACATTCCAAGCTATCCCTAAAGAAAAGGAAATTATTGTTTATTGTGGTGCTGGTGTTACAGCGTGTCCAAATATTCTAGCGCTAACTGAAGCAGGCTATGAAAATGTAAAGCTATATGTAGGTAGTTGGGGTGACTGGACAAGTTATGAAAACAATCTAACTGAATGTGGTGAAAGTAGTTTATAGGATCGTAAAACGGGTGCATTGAAACATTCTGTTTGGATAGTAAAAGAAGCTAACGAAAATATATTAGCTTCTTTATATTATTTATATATCTATTAAAATCGTCTGTGATTTCAACTATCATTATGTTTTAGTAAATTTTTACTATTTCAGCTATAGCTGAGTTTTATAAGAGTTTTTTAATATATTAAGCTTCTTTTAAATGCTGCTCAGCTGTTTCTTCCGCAGAACGCATTGTGTATAAATGATAAAGGTCTTTAGAAATTTCAAATAAATTAAATTGCTTCTCAGCAGTGTTAAACTGCTCTAACAGACTTTTTCTCGTTTCATTAGCATTCATTGTGTAAGGAAGCTTTTCAGCAGCTTTCATTGAACGGATATTACCTTGTCTAATTTTAAGGAAAATTGTTTCAATATTTAGCTCGAAAAACAGCTCATTAAAAAAATGATCTTTTGCTATTTTATTATAGCCCTTGCCATGATACGGTTTGCCAATCCAAGTTCCAAGAAAACCAGCATTATCTTGAATATCAAATAAACTGATTGTTCCGATTGGAGCGCCCCATTCATCCAAGATGGTACGTGAGATTAGTTCACCACGTTCTTCTGCTTCAATTGTTTGTTTTGTTAAAAATAAATACTCCTCAAATGAGTTAGCCTGATGACGCACAAAAGGAAAGACTTCTGGATGTACCATTAGTTCATAAAGTGCGTGGCTGTCTTGTACCTCACGTTTTTTAAGCATCTTGATCCCTCCAATATGAGGGCAATCGTCACGTGTATAAGGACACAGAAAAACCACCCTCGAAATTTTTTATATGAAAAATAATATGAAAAATTTCGGGGTGGGAATCGAACCCACTAGAACCAGTGAAGCTGGTGGCGCACCATTTGCCTTCCCAATCCAAGATTAAATTGTCATTGTCAATTAATATCTTACCCATCAGTATAATACGCGAATTTTTTCAAAAAAGATACTGTTTTTTTTGTCGAAAAAAAATTTTTTTTTCGAGCTGTTTTTAACCCCAAATATAGCAGGATGTTTACGCCTTTTGGTAAATTATTGTACCGTCAATCATTGTTAAAACAGGCTTTGCCAGGTAATGAAAGAGATGGTGGGACCATAAAACGAGATCAGCATCTTTGCCAATTTCTATACTGCCGATACGATTCTCTATTCTTAAGTTTCGAGCTGCATTAATTGTAATTCCTTCTAATGCTTTTTGTTCATCAAAACCTTCTCTTACAGCTATAGAGGCGACAATATTTAAATATTGAATCGGTGTATAAGGATGGTCAGTCGTTATAGAAACTTCTACATTTTTCTCTGAAAGTGCCTGGTAAGTAGCCCAGCTTTTGTTCTTTAATTCGACTTTGGATTTTCTTGTTAAAGTTGGACCAACACAGACTTTTATATTTTTATTTGCTAGTTCATTTGCAATCAAATGTCCCTCTGTACAATGCTCGATTCGATAATCAAGCTCGAATTCTTCTGCAAAACGGATAGCCGACATAATATCATCGGCGCGATGTGCATGAATACGAACGGGAATTTCCCGCTTGAGGGCCATTCTAATTGGCAATGATCGGAAATCATCAGGCTCATTATTATATTTTGCTTTATGGAATGCTTCCCTTAACATCCCCATAATACCCATTCTTGTAATTGATTCTTTATTTCCATGACTATGGATTCTTTTTGGATTTTCGCCTAATGCAATTTTTAAGCCGGCATGCTCTTGAATAATCATTTTTGAAATATCAGTACCATATGTTTTAATAACAGATGTCATTCCACCGATTACATTTGCACTGCCAGGCATAATATGTGCTGTCGTTATCCCATAAGCAATAGCGTCTTTAAAGGCAGGGTCAAGCGGATAGACACCATCCAAGGCGCGAATATGCGGTGTTAGTGGTTCAATCGTTTCATTTGCATCATTTCCTGCCCAGCCTGTCCCCTCATCATATAGACCAAGATGTGTATGAACATCAATAAGTCCGGGAAATAAAAATTGTTCGTCACATTCAATAATAGTCGCATTATCTGGACATGATAAATTTTTTCCTATTTTATTGATTTTGCCATCCTTCACTAATAAGTCTGTCTCATACATGACATTAGAAGTGATCGGATAAATTGTTGCGTTTTTAAATAATATACAATCCATTTGTAGCTCCATTCTAAGATTTTAATAAGTTTTGAAGGGCTTTATCAGCAGTTGGGTATGTGAATTGAAAACCATGATTAAGCACCTTCTCCGGTAAAACTCTTTGTCCCTCCAGTAAAAGCATGCTCATTGAGCCGAGCAGAGTTTTTAAAATAAATGAGGGAACAGGTATGAAGTGGGGACGATTCATTGTTTTAGCAATTGTTTTTCCGAACTCCTTCATTGTTACTGGGTATGGTGAAACAGCGTTAATTGGACCATGTATTTCTTGAGTTTTTATAATAAAATCAATCAGCATAATGAGGTCATGTATATGAATCCATGAGACCGGCTGCTTTCCGCTACCAATTGTTCCCCCGACAAAAAATTTATAAGGCAATACCATCTTTGGCAGAGCACCTTCTTCTCCTAAAACAATTCCGAATCGGCAAAAAACTGTTCGAATATTTAGCTCGGCTATTTTTTTCGCTTCTTTCTCCCAATGATTAACTGTGTCTGCTAAAAAGTCAGAAGCTTGTACAGTGGAATTCTCTGTGAATGTTTCGGTTGTTGATGTTCCATATATACCGACAGCGCTTGCGTTAATAACTAGTACAGGTTTTGTTTTCAATCTTTCAATAATAGAATAAATGGTTCTTGTTGCATTCACTCTGCTTTCAACAATTTCCTTTTTTGCCTGCGTTGTCCACCGACTATTTATGGATTTTCCTGCAAGATTTATAAATACATCTGTGTTCTCAAGCTGTTCACTCGGATTTGTATCATTTTCTAACCACTTTATATAGTGTAAATGCTTTTCATTAGAATGCTTATTATTTCGTGTTAAAATATAAATATCATGACCTTGACGGAGAAAATAATCTGTCAGCTGCTTCCCTATAAATCCTGTCCCACCAGAAATACATATTTTCATTTCATCACTCCTTATACCATTTTATACACTAAATGTAATAAAAGTCCTCTTTTATTGTAAATAAAGAGCAGCATTAAGAGACATGTCAAAGTCCTTAAAGATGGAATTTTCCCTATATGATGGAGGTGAAACAAATTGAAAATTATTACAAAGATAACAACACAAAAGCATTCCACTGAGCGTTTTAATATTTATTTAGATGATCAATATGCTTTTAGTGTTGACCAAGATGTGTTTATTAAATATGAATTAAAAAAAGGAAAGCAGCTTAATGAGGAGGATATAATTGAAATACAATACGGTGACGATGTAAAGAAAGCTTTTAATAAAGCACTTGAATTCTTAAGTTACCGGATGCGTTCGATTAAAGAGGTTAGTGACCATCTAAAGTTGAAAGAGTTTACTGAGCCTATTATAGCAGAAGTGATTTATCGGCTTAAAGATTATCGATATGTTGATGATTTGGAGTTTGCAAAAGCATATGTCCGTTCTCAATGGAAAACGAATGGAAAAGGTCCAAATGTTATGAAACAGGAATTAAAAGCAAAGGGAATCGACCAGATAATATTGGAAACGGCATTACTTGAGTATGATGAATCATTTCAATTTGAAGAAGCGCTAAAACATACTCATAAAGCGGTAAATAAAAATAAAAATCTTTCTTCTATCTTATTAAAGCAAAAAGTAGAGCAGTATTTAATGAGAAAAGGCTTTTCATCAAACATTATTTCTAATGTTATTAGTGAAGTAAAGTTTGAAAAAGAAGAAGCAGAAGAATGGGAAGCACTTGTTAAACAGGCAGATAAAGCAAAATCGCGTTATAAAAATAATGATCAGTATACGTATAAAATGAAAATGAAGCAGTTTTTATATAGAAAAGGTTTTTCAATGGAATTAATTGAACGTTATTTAGAAATGGACGAGTTGTAAGAAGGGGATAAAATTATAATGGAAAAGCGTTATAGCGAGATGACAGAATATGAATTAAACATTGAGATAGCAACATTAAGAGAAAAAGCAAGAAAAGCAGAACAATTAGGAATTATTAATGAATATGCGGTATTGGAAAGAAAGATTGCAATGGCAAAATGTTATTTATTGAATTTAAATGACTTTCTTCCAGGGGAAATTTACTATATTGAAGGTGCGGAAGAGGAAAAATTTAAAATTGAATATATGAATGGTATTTTTGCATGGGGATGCAGACTTTCTAGTCCGGACAAAGAAGAAGCTCTTCCAGTTTCCATGCTTTTAAAAATCGAAGCTTAATTATTTCTTCTTTTCAGGGAAATAAGTATAATATTTTATATGCTGTTAGAGGGGGAGAAAAGAATCTCCCCGTTAAGTTAAGATCTTTTTCTCGTTTGTCTTTTTAAAATGATGAGGTCTTGTGATTGCTGGGTTTCCCCATTAATTTGTGCATGTGCATGCTTCGGATTTGCCCAAGGCTGGGTATACGGATTGGAATACAAATTGTCATAAAAGTCTTTTTTATTTTTTGTCCCCATTATTAATGCACCCCCACAAGTATTTGTATATTAAGAGTAAGGTTTGTCACGCTTGCCTGATTCCCTCATTCGTTCTTGTGGCTTCGTATTAATGGTTCCGTCAGCTCTTGTTGAGGCGAATCTCGCTTTTGCACGAGGCTCGCCTTCAAGTTTGTTATTGCTCATATTTGGAAAGCCTTTTTCTTTATTGCGCATGCAAAAACCTCCCTCATCATGATTAAATCTTACTCCACAGCAATGGAGTGTACTAATAGTATGGCGAGTAGTACTTTAAATATAAGTAGTGAAATATTGCTAGAGGTGATGAAATTTGGAAACATATTTTGAACGATTAACGAATGAATTATTAAAGAAAAATGATTTTCTGAATTATTATCAGGCAAGAACATGGATTGAGCTTTTATGGGAAGATTTTGAAACGACTCGGGCGCAAGCTGGAGAACAGTATTTGGGGAAAAATGTAACAGAGCAAGTTGTGTTGCAATTCATTTCAAATTACGGTGATAAGCTTCACGAATTCATTGCTTCGAATCCAAAGTATAAAGATTTATTAGATTCAAAAGATTATTTAATTCATTAAAATAAAATGAGGCTGTGAAAACAGCCTCATTCATCATTTTAATCCGGAAGTATATCAAGTTTTCGTCTTAGTTTTGCCTCGCTGAAAATCCAGCCAGTATAGGAGCTGACAATTTCAAGACGTGAATCAAGCTGGACGATTGCAACGAAAGGATAATATCCTTTACTTCGATATCTTAAATCAATGAACCTGACCTCATAATGGTCTGTATATTCACTGATCTCCCACCGATAAACGGGAGAAAAAGATAAGAAAGCAGAAATATTGTCATCTTTTTTAGCAGCTGTTATTACTTCAGATTTTGGAATTGGCACTCGATCAAATTCATCCAATAGGATAATCTTTCCTTCGATAACATGGGCGACATAAAAGCGGTCTTCTGTCATAATAGCAAGATGCCATTTATGGAAACGCATTGTCGGTGAAATAATAATTTCTTCTACTGCATCGAAATTTTCATGTACTTTTCGAAAAATCATTTTTTGATGCCAGAAGCGAATCAAATAGTAGCCAATGATTATCGCGTACATCCATAGAAATGTATAGCCGGGATGAGCGCCTAAAGCCCAAATAATAATTCCAATAATATGAGCAGTGAAAATAAATGGATCAAATGTGTTGATTACTCCGAGGGCGACCCATTTTTTTGAAAAAGGCCTTAATGCCTGTGTACCGTAAGCATTAAAAATATCAACGAAAACATGAAGAACGACAGCCAAAAGTGTCCAGAGCCAAAGGTGAAGTAAGTTAATATGTGATGAAAATATATTAATCGTTCCTGTAATTAAGAGCGACCAAATAAGAATTGCAGGAAGCGAATGAGTAATTCCGCGGTGGTTACGAATATATTGTGCATTATTTCTAAATTTTAACACTGTATCTAAATCAGGTGCTTGAGAACCGAGTATCGTGCCGATCATAATGGCGTGTGCAGTTGCAGTATCGGGACCGACCGCAGGATCTAAAGTTGCCAATCCTCCAAGCGCAATTCCCATGACGATATGTGTCCCAGTATCCAAACAATAACGACCTCCTAAATGAATTGGGTAATAAAGGAGTATTCACAAATGATTCACTTATGAACATTCTTTATTCTTATTTAGAAATACTATATCAAATTTAACACTTGGGGGCAATTTCCGCATGATGAAAAAATTAGAAAACTTTGCAATCCAAGATTTTCAAAATGATTTAATTAATTGGTATCGAAATGAAAAACGCGATTTACCATGGAGAAAAAATCAAGATCCTTATAAAATATGGGTATCAGAAGTAATGCTTCAGCAAACAAGAGTTGATACAGTTATTCCGTATTTCAATGAATTTACGACGAAGTTTCCGACGATCCAAGCTTTAGCAAATGCAGATGAGGAAGAGGTTTTAAAAGCCTGGGAAGGGCTGGGATACTACTCCCGTGTTCGAAATCTTCATTCTGCTGTAAAAGAAGTGAATGAATGTTACGGAGGTATTGTACCAAATGATCCTAATGAAATCAGCAAGCTAAAAGGGGTTGGACCTTACACGAAAGGTGCAATTCTCAGTATTGCTTATAATATTCCTGAGCCGGCTGTTGATGGAAATGTGATGCGAGTGATGTCAAGAATTCTTTCGATCTGGGATGATATTGCTAAAGTAAAAACAAGAAATTTATTTGAGGAAATAATCCGAGAAATTATTTCACGAGAATATCCTTCTGACTTTAATCAGGCATTAATGGAGTTAGGAGCCATTATTTGTACACCGACATCCCCGTCATGTTTATTATGTCCGGTAAGGGAGCATTGTGCAGCATTTCACGAAGGTGTGCAAACGGAGCTTCCAGTAAAAAGTAAGAAGAAAAAGCCAGTGCCTTTGCAAATGGCAGCAGCTGTTCTTTACGATGAGAATGGGCAGCTTTATATTCATAAAAGACCGCCTACTGGTCTACTTGCTAATCTTTGGGAATTTCCAAATTGTGAATTAAAACAGGAATTAAATAAAACTCATACAGAGCAATTGGCTCTCTTTTTAAAAGAAGAATACGATATAGAAGCAGCTCTTCAGCCTTTAATAGGAACTATCCAGCATATATTTTCTCATCGTATATGGAATCTCTCTATTTATTTCGGTGAAATAAAATCGATGGAATCCGAGAAATTAGTACAAGTGGATGAGGAAACAATTAAACAATATGCATTTCCAGTCTCCCATCAGAAAATATATAAAATGTATAAAGGTGAAATATGAGGAAGACAGTCCGAAAAAAGTTTTTTACGGACTGTCTTTCTTCTTTATTTTCTCGCTGCCATTTCCTCCATAATTTCACGTTGTATCGTTTGTCCTTCACTATTTAAATATGGAAGAATCTGTTGGAAAGAATGCTGGAAATGGGCTAGTTCAGCATCTGTCCAATCACGTTTTGACATCATGGAAAGCTCCGTCATATCCCGGCCGTTATACATTATAGTCCCTCCTTTTTAAAAAATAGAAGTTTAAACGTATTATTTGATACAATACATGTATTATACATTTGATGGGGCAGTCCCCCGATTTAAGGAGCTGGAAAATATGACAGAACAGAGAAAAGTAGCATTAGTGACAGGAAGCAGCCGTGGAATTGGAAAAGCGATTGCGATTAGACTGGCAGAAAAGGGATACGATATTGTTATTAACTATGCCCGAAGTAAAACAGCTGCACTTGAGACGGTAAATGAGATTGAACAGCTTGGGGCTAAGGCAATCGCGATAAAAGCGAATGTTGGTAAACCTGAAAAAATTAAAGAGTTATTTGCCCAAATTGACGAAGAATTTGGCGGAAGACTTGACGTTTTCGTTAATAATGCGGCATCAGGTGTTTTACGGCCTGCAATGGAATTAGAAGAAAGCCATTGGGATTGGACGATGGATATTAATAGTAAGGGCCTTCTTTTTTGTGCTCAAGAAGCCGCCAAAAGAATGGAAAAGTCAAATGGTGGTAAAATTGTAAGTATCAGTTCACTCGGCTCTATACGTGTATTGGAGAACTATACGACAGTTGGCGTTTCAAAAGCAGCGCTTGAAGCATTAACGAGATACCTAGCTGTTGAGCTGTCGCCAAAAAATATTATAGTAAATGCTGTATCAGGCGGTGCTGTTGATACAGAAGCATTAAAGCATTTTCCAAATCGTGCCGAACTATTAGAGGATGCAAGAAAAAATACACCTGCGGGCCGGATGGTTGAAATAGATGATCTCGTTAACACAGTTGAATTTTTAGTTTCTGATCAATCATCGATGATAAGAGGACAAACAATTATCGTGGACGGCGGCCGTTCTCTTTTAGTATAAAATTATATAAAATTTTTGGGATACTTTGTCCACCTCTGGGACAATCTATATTTTGTGGAGGTGATACTGATGGCAAAGTTTAATCAACAAGCAGGTAAAACTACTGCAGGAACGAATATCCAACATGTAAAGCAACAAAACGCTCAATCGGCTGGTGCAGCTGGTCAATTCGGTACAGAATTTGCTAGTGAAACAGACGTACAGAAAGTAAAACAAAACAACCAACAAGCTGAAGCAAATAAAAACCAAAATTCTTAAAACGAGAGACATCTCTTCTATACGCGAAGAGATGTCTTTTTTGTGGAAAAAGGGACGGAGTTGTATTAATATACCTGAAAATTATATCTCCTCTTGTCTCTCATATTGTCCTCATTGGAGTTGAAATTTGTAAAGATAGGTGCGCCATTGTCATTTTGGTGTGATAGTTCTATTTATAATGAATTTTTATCCATATAAATCTAAGGTATGTTTTTAACATTTGTTAATTAAATGAAATTTTTATTTCTAATCTCGATATACTGCAAACCACTTTGATTTTTGGCTCATCCATTTGCAAACCGAGCTTGCAAATGCTTTTCAGCTGAGGCTGAAAAGTGCTCAAATTTATAAAAAGGGAAAGAAAAGCAAGTTTTTCTTCCTCTTTTTATAAATTTGAGCGAGATGAGCCAAAAATCTTGCACTGTACTAAGTATTTATTACGTATATATATGATTTCTTATATTGCGACAAAACTTCTTAATCATCTACATAACTAGTCAAAGGAAAGTAAATAAGGAAAGGAGAATTATTTAATAGCATATGTATATAGTTATTCAGTGAAGAGAAAGGGGAGCATAGTATTGGAGAGATTCGACCTTCTCGTTAGTGAACAATTGAAAATAATGGACAAATTATTATATTTACAATCTGAAATTGAACGATGTAAAGAGATAGAGAAACAATTACTTATACTTCAAGATGATGCACAGCTTGGACCTGTTCAAAAGGAAATTGAAACGATGAAAAAAGAATTGGCGGAGATCCAGCAGTTGTTTGAAAAACAAACGGAAGCGGTAATTAAGTCTTATCAAAGAGAAAATATTGAAACAGTATCTTAACGTGATAAGCTAGGGTCATTCCTATTAAAGAATGGCTCTTTTATTTTCTTTTTTGTTGAGTAACGTTATAATGGAAAGAACTATACTAATCGAATACGTTTGTGAAAGAAATTCATAAACCGTCTAAAATGAAAGAAGGGGAGAAAAGTGAGCTTTCCCAAGGAAGGAGACACAATCCAAATACACAGTTATAAACATAACGGACTTATTCACAGAGTATGGGACGAGACAACGGTTTTAAAGTCATCGAGTAACTCTATTATCGGTGGTAATGATCGGACAGTCGTAACAGAATCAGACGGAAGAACGTGGATTACTCGTGAACCTGCGATCTGTTATTTTCATGCAAAGTATTGGTTTAATGTGATCGGTATGCTCCGGGAGGATGGAGTGCATTATTATTGTAATATTAGTTCACCATTTGTTTGGGACAAAGAAGCTGTAAAATATATTGATTATGATCTTGATATAAAAGTGTTTCCGGATATGACATATACACTTTTAGATGAAGATGAATATGAGCAGCACAGTAGAGAAATGAATTATCCTGAAGTTATTGATGGTATTTTAAGGAAAAATGTTAATGTTTTAATGCATTGGATTCATCAAAGAAAAGGACCTTTTGCTCCTGATTTTATTGATGAATGGTATGAACGGTATTTAACATATTGATGCTAAAAACGATACGATCTAAAAGAGACTGACTTTAAAGGATTTATATCTTTAGTGATTCAGTCTCTTTTTATTTTGTAAAGAAGACGATTCCTAGTTATAAAGGCTGAAATTTCGGCTATAAATCAAAAGAGAGAATTTTCATTTTAAAATAAAGCGAAAATATTTTTCTTATATACAGAACAATGATTATGGAGGAAGTTATATGGGGGCCATCAGGAGATACTTGAAATTTGTGAAACCATACCGGCTGCAGATTATCGGAACAATTGCTATTGGAATTGTTAAATTTTCCATTCCATTAATGCTGCCATTACTTTTAAAGCATGTTGTTGATGATATTATCGGCGGTTCGGGAGCTGCTGCAGAGAAAACAAATGAGCTCCTGATTATCATGGGAATTATGTTCGTCATTTTTCTTGTTGTCAGACCGCCGATTGAATACTACCGTCAATATTTTGCACAATGGACTGGAAGTAAAATACTGTATGATATTCGTGATCAGCTTTTCACTCATTTGCAAAAGCTTAGTTTGAAATATTATGCGAATACAAGAACTGGGGAAATTATATCGAGAGTCATAAATGATGTAGAGCAGACGAAGAACTTCGTTATAACGGGTCTCATGAATGTTTGGCTAGATATGGCAACGATTATTATCGCAATTGCTATTATGTTTACAATGAATGTGAAATTAACATTTGTCGCTATTATATTATTCCCTCTTTACGGCCTGTCAGTTAAATTTTTCTATGGAAAGCTGCGTCATTTAACGAGAGTAAGATCGCAGGCATTAGCAGAAGTTCAAGGGCATTTACATGAACGTGTTCAAGGTATGCCTGTAATAAGAAGCTTTGCTATAGAGGATTATGAACAAAAGCAATTTGGACGTGAAAATGAGAATTTTTTAAAGAAGGCACTGGAACACACGAGCTGGAATGCAAAAACATTTTCTGTTATTAATACATTAACTGATATAGCTCCGCTAGTTGTTATTACTTATGCTGGTTATCAGGTGATCCATGGACAAATGACTGTTGGAACGATGGTTGCCTTTATCGCTTATATTGAACAGTTATACAGTCCATTAAGAAGATTAATTAATTCTTCTACAACATTAACGCAAAGCTTAGCATCAATGGATCGTGTATTTGAATTTATTGATGTTCCTTATGATATTACTGATAAACCTGGTGCCAAGCTTGCAGATGATGTAAAAGGAGATATTTTATTTGAACATGTTTCTTTTCGTTATAACGAGAAAGATTCTATCATTTTAGATGATTTATCTTTAAAGGTTAATAAAGGGGAGACCGTTGCTTTAGTTGGAATGAGCGGCGGGGGAAAATCAACATTAGTAAGCCTGCTTCCACGATTTTATGATGTAACGGAAGGAAGAATTTTGCTTGACGATATTGATATTAGGGATTATCAGACACAAAGTTTACGGTCACAGATTGGAATGGTGCTGCAGGATACATTTTTATTCAGTGATACAGTGAAGGAAAATATTTTAGTCGGTAAGCCACATGCTTCGGAGGAAGAGGTTATTG
Source organism: Metabacillus fastidiosus NBRC 101226 (assembly GCF_001591625.1). Taxonomy (GTDB): domain Bacteria; phylum Bacillota; class Bacilli; order Bacillales; family Bacillaceae; genus Metabacillus; species Metabacillus fastidiosus. The sequence goes on along the minus strand of NZ_BCVG01000030.1, from coordinate 9,575 downwards.
CAGCTGCCAAGGCTGCTAATGCACATGATTTTATTATGAAGCTTCCGGAACAATATAATACAAAAGTCGGTGAACGCGGTGTTAAGCTGTCAGGGGGACAGAAGCAGCGTATTGCAATAGCAAGAGTATTTTTGAAAAATCCTCCAATATTAGTTTTAGATGAAGCGACATCGGCGCTTGATTTAGAAAGTGAACATTTAATTCAAGAAGCTTTAGAAAAACTTGCTGCGGAAAGAACGACATTTATTGTTGCACATCGGTTATCCACAATTACACATGCGGACAAGATTGTGCTAATTGAAAATGGCAAGATTACAGAACAAGGCACACATGAACAGTTAATGAGAAAACAAGATGGTTATTATCATTTATTTCAAATTCAGCAGCTTGAATAAAATGTTAAAAAAAAAGCGAGTCTATAGGATTCGCTTTTTTTATTCGGTTTCCGGGATATTTACTTCATTTTCTTCCTTATGAAAACTCTTAAAGCTGCCCATCAGTTTATCTAAATGCCCAAGCTGTTCACTGTAATCGATAATCGTCGCGACTAGAGGGAGCAGGTGATAAAAGGATGAAAGATCATCGCCATTCTCTTGATGAAATTCCATCAATGCTTCAATTAGCTGTTTTTTATGAAGCTTTTCTAAATGGTTATTTTCTATGTACGGATTTGTTCTAATTTTACCTATAAAGCTTAGTAATAATTCTTCATGAATATTAAGAAGGTCTTCTAATTCTTCTAACAGGCATGAACGAAATTTCTCGGGCATATTATTTAGCTCATTATCAAAACGATGCAGTTTTTTCAATGTGTCGAGTGAGCGGCCGGATGTTATAAGCATTTGTCTAAATAAAACAAGCTTTCTTGATTTAGCATAATTAGTATGTTTGAAATAATTACGCTCTTCTTTATATAAGAGATACAGATGGTCCACTTTAATGAGCTGTTCTTTAAATTTTTCAATATCTTCTTTTAAAATAGTATATTCTGTTGCATTTCTAACACTAATCCTAGTCCATTTAATAATTTCTTCCGCATGATTTAAAATATGATTGTATAGCTTTGTTTCATATTTTGGGGGAAGAAATACTAAATTGACGATAAAAGCTGCAAATATACCTAACATAACTGTGAAAAAGCGAATTAAGGCAAACTGGATAAAATCTTCTCCAGGTGTTTCTAAAATGGCAATAACAGTGACAAGAGCGATAGAAATCGTATTTTCCATCTTTAATTTCAAGTTAATAACAATAACGATAATAGCCGTTAGGCCGATAATCACTGGATGCGGATCAAAAATAAGTCCAAAAATAATCGCAAATACCGCACCGATTACGTTAGCTTGAATCTGTTCAATAATGGAAAGATAAGAGCGGTATATTGTTGGCTGGATTGCAAAAATCGCTGAAATCCCTGCAAAAACTGGCGATGGTAACTGCAATAGAGTTGCTATGAAAAGGGCTAAAGTAATAGCAATTCCAGTTTTAAGAATGCGGGCACCAAGTTTCATCGTATTATTTTTACATCCTTTCGGGAGAAATATCTCGATATTTACAGAATTCCATTTTAAAAAATAAGGCTAACTTAAAGTTCACTTTATCTTAAAGGCAATTATGTAATATACAGTGTTTCGGCGGACTATTCAATACTATTAAAAAAATCTTAATAATATTTTTGTGAAAAGAATTGTCTATCCATCAATTAAGGTTTTCCACCTGTTAAAGCAGCTATTAAATACCCAATAAAGATAAGAATGAAAAATGCGAAAATGATAATAAAACTTATTAAGGATGAAAACTTATTTTTTGCATAATTATTAAAAAGCATACCGTTTAGTAAGACATAGGATATTGGCTTTTGAATGATGACAATAGAAACAAAAAGAGAAATTAACAAGAATATAAGACCTATTCGTATTAATAAATTCATCTTCATTATAAAACATCCTTATATAGGGAATTTTACCTTATAAACAATTAAACTGTATATTTAATGGAAAGTAAATTTACTGAGAATTATAATTAATAAAAAAGACGAGAATTTTAATTACTCGTCTTTTTATGTTTGATTAATTGTTATTCAATTGTTTAAATGCTTTTTCTACAGCTTCTAACGTATTAGTAATATCTTTTTCTGTATGTGCAATTGTCAGGAACCATGCCTCATATTTTGATGGTGCAAGATTAATGCCTTCGTTTAGCATTAATTTGAAAAACTTAGCAAACATGTCACCGTCTGTTTGTTCTGCTTGTTCATAGTTCACGACCTTTTCTGTCGTAAAGTAAATAGTTAAAGCTCCCTTTAAGCGATTAATTGTAATAGGGATATTGTATGCAGCAGCATGTTTTAAAATACCTTCTTCCAATAGCGCACCAAGTTTATTAAGTCTTTCATATAAGCCTTCCTCTTGTAAAACTTCCAGACAGGCAATTCCTGATAAGATAGAAGCAGGATTTCCTGCCATCGTTCCAGCCTGGTATGCAGGACCGAGCGGAGCAACTTGTTCCATAATTTCTTTCTTACCACCGTATGCTCCAATTGGTAAGCCACCGCCAATAATTTTTCCGAGTGCTGTTAAATCTGGTTTCACATTGAGGAGATCCTGAGCACCCCCATACATAAATCTAAATGCTGTAATTACTTCATCATAAATAACCAATGCTCCTGCGTCGTGGACAACGCGATTTACTTCCTCTAGAAATCCAGGCTTCGGCTCTACGATTCCGAAGTTTCCAACGATCGGTTCAACGAGAACTGCTGCAACTTCGCTTCCCCATTTAGTAAGAGCTTCTTTTAAAGGTTCAATCTCATTGTAAGGTACAGTAATTACTTCCTGCGCAATACTTTTTGGAACTCCTGCAGAATCCGGTGTACCAAGTGTGGAAGGACCGGAACCTGCAGCAACTAAGACAAGATCAGAGTGACCGTGATAACAGCCGGCAAATTTAATAATTTTATCTCTGCCAGTGTATGCTCTTGCAACACGGATCGTTGTCATAACAGCTTCTGTACCTGAATTAACAAAGCGTACTTTATCAAGAGCAGGCATTGCTTCTTTCAACATTTTTGCAAATTTTACTTCATGTGGGGTTGGTGTTCCATATAAAACGCCACTTTCTGCTGCCTTTGTAATTGCTTTTGTAATATGTGGGTGGGCATGACCGGTAATAATGGGACCGTATGCTGCTAAATAGTCGATATATTTATTACCGTCAACATCCCAAAAGTATGCACCTTGTCCTCTTTCCATAACGACTGGTGCGCCGCCGCCGACTGCCTTATAAGAACGTGATGGACTATTAACGCCACCTACGATATGCTGTAATGCTTCTTCGTGTAATGCATTTGATTTTGAAAAGTTCATTATTTCCACTCCACTTTTTAAAAATTTACGTATTCACTTTATTTTAACATACAGAGAAACATCAATAGGTGTCGTTTGTTTCTTCCGCTTATTGTTTAAGGTAAAAATTGAAATGCAAATTTTAATGCTAACCATTTGTTGAATAGGGAAAGTTTAGATAAACTATTCGTTGTAGGTAAGCATGGAGGGACAGAAATGAAAAACATTATTGAAGTAAAAGATTTAAGGAAAGAGTTTAAAGCATATTCAAGCAGGCAAGGTTTAACGGGAGCTTTTCGTGATTTATTAACGAGGAAATATAAAATTGTTCCTGCTGTAAATGATATTTCTTTCTCTGTGAAGCAAGGAGAAATGGTAGGCTATATCGGTGAAAACGGTGCTGGAAAGTCCACATCGATTAAAATGTTAACTGGAATTTTAACGCCTACTTCCGGAAATGTTCTTGTAAATGGGATGAATCCCCATAAAGAGAGAGAAAGTTTTGTTCGGACAATTGGTGTCGTTTTCGGACAAAGATCGCAATTATGGTGGGATATCGCTGTGCAGGAGTCGTTCCGTTTATTAAAGAAAGTGTATAAAGTGAGTGATGCCGATTACAACGAGCATATGGATCATGTTATTAAAACATTGGATATCGGTCCTTTATTAGATAAACCGGTTCGTAAGCTTTCGCTAGGACAGAGAATGCGATGTGAGCTGGCGGCAGCATTGATTCATAATCCGCCGCTATTATTTTTAGATGAACCGACAATCGGGCTTGATGTATTAGTAAAATTAAAAATTCGTGAGTTTTTAAAAGAAATGAATGAAAAATATAAAACGACGATTTTATTAACGACACATGATTTAACAGATATCGAAGCATTATGTGAACGTGTAGTCATGTTAGATGAAGGAAAAATTATTTATGATGGTGCTTTAGAAAAACTCCGTCAGCATTGGGGAGAAGGGAAACAAATTCAATTTCAGTTTGCAGAGGAAATAAAAGGCGAACAGCTGAATTTCTTAACAGCTGACTTAGATGTTATTTGGCAGATGGGTGAGGGAGTAAATGTTTGGACAGCGATTATTAAAGATCAGGAGTTTCAAATGTCAGAATTAATTGGCAGAGTAGTTGGTGTTCATAAAATCAGCGATTTAAGTGTGAATGAAATTTCTACAGAAGAAGTTATACGAAGTATTTATGAAAAAGGTGAAGCATTAGGAAGCTAGATTTTAAAATATTTTTTATGGTGGTATACATGGATAAATACATTGAAATGATACGTATTCGTTTTTTAATGATGCTTGCGTATCGAACGAATTATTATAGTGGGATTCTTATTTACAGTATTAATATTGGTGCTTATTATTTTTTATGGACAGCAATTTATGGAGGGAAAGAATCCATTCAAGGATTGAGTGCAATCCAAATGACGACGTACATTGCTGTAGCATGGATGGCAAGAGCTTTTTATTTTAATAATATTGATCGGGAAATTGCAATGGAGATAAAGGAAGGGAAAGTGGCGATTGAGTTAATCCGTCCTTATAATTACTTATGGATGAAAACAATGCAGGCATTCGGTGAAGGCGTGTTCCGTATTCTGTTCTTTTCTATCCCAGGTATGATTATCGTCGGATTTATTTTTCCAATGGAATTTTCAGCTAACTGGTTAACATGGAGCTTATTCGCTTTGTCTCTATTATTTAGCTTTATTATTAACACTCAAATTAATTTGATAACGGGTATATTAACATTTTTCTTGTTTAATAATGAAGGGCTTATGCGTGCGAAGCGGGTTATTATCGACCTGTTTTCCGGTTTGCTTTTACCAATCAGCTTCTACCCTGGCTGGGCTCAAGAAATAATGAAATTTTTTCCTTTTCAAGCAATCAGTTATGTGCCGAGTATGATTTTTACAGAAGGATTTAAAGGAAATGCCTTATTAGAGGCATTAATTCTTCAAGGCTTATGGGCTATTATCCTCCTTATCCCAATTCAGATTATATGGTATATCGCGAAAAAACAAATGATTATCCAGGGGGGATAAAGTGATGTTTTATTTTACAATGTTTTTTCAATATATGGCGCAGTATTTAAAAACGAAGTTTGAGTACCGTGCTGATATGGTTGTTAAAATGTTTTCAGATTTGCTTTTTCAAGCAACGAATCTCGTTTTTATTCTCGTTGTTTTCGGTCATACACAAGTTTTAGGCGGCTGGAATAGAGAAGAAATTATTTTTATTTACGGTTTCTTCCTAGTTCCATATGCTATTTTCAGCAGTTTCTTTAACATTTGGGATTTTAATGAGCGCTATATCGTAAAAGGAGAAATGGATAGAATCTTAACTAGACCAATTCACAGTCTATTTCAAGTAATGCTTGAAAGGATGGAACTAGAATCTCTTTTCGGAGCAGTTGTCGGAATTGTCATTATGGCTTATGCTTCATTTAATCTTAATTTACAATTTCATTGGTATGACATTATTATTTTTATTGTTTTCTCACTTGGTGGAACACTCGTCTATGCAGGTATCTTCGTCTCAATAGCAAGTATTAGTTTCTGGTCTGATGCCAGAACTTCGATTTCACCTATGGTTTACAATATCGGAAACTATGGCAGATACCCGGTTGATATTTATAATTCTGTCATCCGTTTTATTTTAACTTGGATTTTACCGTTTGCCTTCGTTGGAGTATATCCCGCAGCGTACTTCTTAAATAGGCATGAATGGCTTTTTTATTCTATTTTAACACCTGTAATGGGAATTATATTTTTCTCCCTCGCCATTGTTTTATGGAATATTGGAGTAAAACGATATCGGGGAGCAGGCAACTAGAAGAAGGCTGACAGCTAATGTCAGTCTTTTTTATATGCTAATAGAATAACTAGATAAAAGCTTGTATATATTGTACAAACAGCTTTTCATTAAGGGTGATTTTATTGGTCGGGGCTTTATTTGGAAGTATTATCGTTATCTGTCTTTTTATGAGCTTTTATTTAATGTTTTGTACATTCATGCAGCGGAATTTCTTATCATTTGAAACTGTTTTAAGTATTGTGTATCTCTATGTGTCATTATTAATTGGTTTCGGAATGATTTATTTAATATTGCTTCAAAGTGATATACAGGTTTTAAAAATTGGAGAAGAATATATAGAGGGTACCTATTTCGAGCGATTGGGTACATGTTTATATTTTAGTACGATCACATTATTTTCAGTTGGCTATGGAGATATCGTTCCGGTCAGCTTTGGTCGGTTCATTGCATCCATTCAAGCTTTAATAGGTTATACACTGCCTGCTGTTTTTGTTGCCCGGACGGTAATGGATAAGGGAAAAAAGTTATGATATTCTTAAATAATAGAAAAGATTTTATATTTAGGAGGAATTTTTAATGGCAATCGAAGCTGGACAATTAGCACCTGAATTTGAATTACTTGCAGACAACGGAGAGAAAGTACAATTATCAGATTATCGAGGAAAATATGTTGTTCTATATTTTTATCCGAAAGATATGACGCCAGGATGTACGACACAGGCTTGTGATTTCAGGGATCAGTATGCAAGCTTTGCAGGTTTGAATGCAGTTATTCTTGGAGTAAGTGCTGATGATCAGAATAAACATCAAAAATTTATTGAAAAGCATGATCTTCCTTTTAACTTATTAGTTGATGAGGATCATCAAGTAGCAGAAGCTTACGATGTATGGAAATTAAAAAAGAATTTTGGCAAGGAATATATGGGGATTGAACGCTCCACTTTCGTTATTGATCCTGAAGGTAAATTAGTGAAAGAATGGCGCAATGTTACAGTGAAAGGTCATGTTGAAGAAGCTTTAAACTATGTGAAAGAATTACAGGCATAGGGAGCCTATTTATCTTTTATTAGGCGGAAATCCACTCGGAGACAGGGAACTCGCATATTATATCTCGAAGGCATACCTCCTCAGGAATGTTAGCTCTAAAATGAAGTGCGGCTTAATGCCCGCACTCTTTTTTTATAATAACAGTAATTAAGAAATAATAATTATTACTGCACATGGAGAATTATTGACAAATGTCATATATAACATGTACACTTATTATACATATTATAAAATAATAATTTTTATCACGTATAAACGTCTATTAAATAATTAAGATTTATTTTGAAGAGAGGTGCATGGCGGATGTCTGAACATTTAAGGGAAGCACTTGACACTTTAAAGCAAACGGGAGTTAGAATCACTCCACAGCGTCATGCTATACTTGAATTCTTAGTCGAATCAATGATACATCCAACCGCTGACGATATATATAAAGCATTAGAAGGAAAATTTCCAAATATGAGTGTAGCAACAGTTTATAATAATTTGCGAGTTTTCCGCGAGGTTGGACTTGTGAAAGAATTAACGTATGGCGATTCATCAAGTCGTTTTGATTTTATTACGACAGAACACTACCATGTGATTTGTGAGCAGTGTGGGAAAATTGTTGATTTTCACTATCCAGGATTGGATGAAGTAGAGGCACTGGCTGCGCATGTTACAGGCTTTAATGTAAGTCATCATCGTATGGAAATATACGGATTATGCAAAAGTTGTGAGAAGAAGGAAACACATTAAACTAAGCTGCTTAGTAATAAAAGCAGCTTAGTTTTTTTATTTAGCAAAGAAAAAGGATAACCTCATGTTATCCTTTTTCACTTAAATTGATTTTCTTCTTATTATAATTCTCATCGAACTCTTTTCCTTCAAGCTCAGGATCAAGTGTAAGAGATTCCCGACAATACATACACATATCAACTCGACCGAGCATTTTTGTCGGCTTTCCACATGAAGGACATATGACTTGAATAGCCTTTGTTGAAAGCATTCCAATCCAGAAATAAACGACTGTACTAGCAATAATAGAAAGCAATCCTAAAATCATAAATATTGTCATTAACCAGATGTTTGTACGAAAGAAAATACCAACATACATTATTAAAAATCCGATAAATATAAGACTTAAAGCAAAAGTACGGATTTTATTTATCTTGCTAGAGTATTTACGTTCCATGCCCCTACCTCCTGTCATTAATATAGCATACGTTATCTATCTATTGAAAAGATTAATTCAAGTGAACTATTAAAATGTTTATAACATCGACTTTTAGAAGGAATTTCCTAAGTAAATGTAGAAAGAAAATAAAAAGTCATATATTTAATGGGGGAGTTACAATGGAAAATATTCTCCGCGATCTGTATCAACAAAAAGTAAATGATCCAAATACGCTGGCAATTATGTCAATTGAGAAATGGGATGACAATTCTGCTTTAGCTGATAATTTAGATCTTACATTACTAGTTATCGTAAAAAGTGCAGAAGCGCCCATTTTTATTAAGCATTATGAAATGGATTCTAAAAGAGCGGCATTGACAATAGTAACAAAAGATACAATAGAAGGATGGATAGAAGAAGGCAATAGTGAAGGATTAATGAATTTGCTCCTAAATGGAAAAATACTATTTGAAAGAGAAGAGTATATAACAAGTATTGCTAATACATTGGATATTTGTCTTTTTTCTGAAAGAAAATTAAAAATTAGTATTGAATATGGGAAGTTGTTAAGAAAACATTCAGAAGGTAAAAACTTTTTTGAGGCAAATCAGCTACATGATGCATATAATCATATTGTTCATGCGCTTCAGCATCTAGCGAGGCTTGAAGTGATCGATAGAGGTCTTTATCCTGAAACGACTGTATGGAATCAGGTAAAACGTATTGATCCGCAAATTTATAAATTGTATACGGAATTAATTGATAGTGATGAATCTTTAACGAAGCGTTTAGAGTTATTGCTTTTAGCAAGTGATTTTTTAATTCATTCGAAGGCGAAGTTAGGAGCAGGGCATTTATTATCAGTTATGTTAGAAAAAGAAAATTGGTTATATACTGATTTAGTAAATCATCCGGAAGTAAAGCTATATGCCCTTGATTTAAGCATATTATTAGACCTTTTAATTGAAAAAGAGTTTGTTCAAGTGAGAAAAGTGGAGACAAAAGATAAAGAGATGTATTATCACAGTTATTTTCTTAATAAAAAGTGTTGACTTCGATTTTTAATGATGTTATATTAATAAACGTCGCTGCTAAACAACAAACAGACAGCGACTTTTCATCTCAATAATGAAATTAAAAAAGTTATTGACATGATTCGGAAGAAATGTTATATTGATAAAGTCGCTTCTGAAGCGCACTGA
>NZ_BCVG01000029.1 GCF_001591625.1 Metabacillus fastidiosus NBRC 101226 | reverse complement strand
ACCTTGAAAGATCCTTTTCCTGTTTATTTATATAAATTAAAATATTCTCGATTTTAGAACAATCCAATTTCAATCAACAATCTTACTGCTATTATATTGAATAATAGGACAATGAAAACAACTTTCCTTTATACCAGTACAAGTTGCAGAAAACTCTTCCTTACCATCTACAATCCTGAAACTTACTTCTTGATTAACCACATTATCAATGTTTGGACAATAAATAACAAATCTTTTTAAATATGTCTTCATAGCAGCCCAACTTTCTCATATACCACTATACAATACTCATCAAACCCCTATATACCCATTATAATAAAACTGAAACATGAATATTTATCAAAATTACCTACTATTTTATAATCTAGTTAACATAATCGACATTTTACAAAGTTAAAAAACGAGTCAACCGCCATATTTGCTTAAAGTCAGCCGAATTTGGCGATTTCCCTTTGGGAAATATCTCAAAAATGGGGGTTGAAAACGAAAAGTGCGTTCTCTTATTTTCTTTCATTTCCTCCATTTTTCGTTTTCTTTCCTTCAGCCATCTTATAGCTTTGAAATAAGGTTTTCTAGATTCCTGGAATTAAGATAGTGATATCCGTTCCATCTACTGTAGTATAGAAAGCATAAACAGGTTGATAATAACCTTTGGAATCTAAATAATAACTTACCTCTACTTTGTGGATATGTAAGGATTTTATTATATTATTTTCTGAGTAATGTTGAAATTTCCCATTTAAAATTTCTCTGTATGCTTCTTGTTCACTTTTTATTTGAACATTCTTTACCTTGTCATAAGTTATTAAACGATTGTCAATTAATTTCACTGTATCATCATTGTAGTAACTAACCTTTAAAACACCATCTATTAGCTGATTTTCTATTACTTTTTTATCTATAGTCCACTCATAGCTTCCAGTATCAACTTTTTGAAAAAGTGAGTCTTGTGGTATATGTATACCGAATTGTATTAAGTTTTTTATTAAGGTTTCTTCATCTACATCCTTTGGCATCATCCCATCGCTAAATTTTGAAAAATCCGTATAACTATAACTTCCATCTAAGAAATGAAACCATATATTATGAGATCTCTCATGCCCAATCCAATAAATACTTTCATTCTGATAGGGAATAACCTCTCTACTTGATGTATCAACATTTATTTTTTCGAAAAAATTTATGACAAATTTATTAGCAGCATCCTTTGTATAGATTGGTGCCATATAAACTGGCACTGTTCTTTTAATATCATCTAGCTGTATATCAATAGTGGTTGTTGCTTGTGTCATATCAGTCTTATGAGTAGACATGATGGACATATTTCCGAATTCTTTCAACTGATAGTAAGTAAACATGCTTCCAAATAGGATAAGTACTAGAAATAAAGGTGAAAAGTACAAAAATGACCGCTTTATTCCCCTCGCTTTTATTGTGATAAAGCCCATAATAATACCGTATCCAATGATTGCACCTAATAGATTGTTAAATAAATCATCAACGTCAAAACTACCGTATCCTGTCATTAATTGGACACTTTCAATGGATATCGTAAATAATAATGCAGCTCCGATTGTCCAAATTGCTCTTTGAAAATGTGAATGTAATAGTGGCAAAAGGATACCAAACGGTACAAACATGAATATATTTAAAGTCAAGAACTGCCAAGACCTTAAGCTAAAGCTATACCAAGCTTCTCTGTATGTACTAAAAAAAGATAAATTCATACCTTGAATATTCGAACCTCTATTCAAAAAGGTTACTCCTATAATCATGATTACATATCCAGTAAACAATCCTCCAATGAGCAATTGCTTCTTTGGAAGACTTTTTTCCCCTCTAAAGAGTTTTCTATATCCAATGAAATACCCTAGAAAGAAAATGATAGCTAAAACAATTACTGCTATTAATGCTAGAAAAAAATATTCCTTAACTATATCAATGATTTCTTGTAATCTCATTTTCTATCTCCCTCATACAAAACCATAAATTGTATTAATCTTTTCTTATTCAATAGCTTTTATCCAACTCTCACAGCCTCTCTTCTTCTGTTTTTCTCACCAACTCGAAAAACTTCCCCTCTGCGACTATTAAGTCTCCTATTATACCCTTAATTGGTCTATAATTCCAGTTTATCATAGACTACCATAATGTAATGTGGTAAAATATCCCGACAAACAATAAGAAAAAGAGCCCGCTTATTTCTTCTGTATAAGTATTAATTTTGAAATAAAGTCGTACTGTTTATAAAAAAGATGTAACGTTTTAAAGAAAGCCATACCGTTTATAAAAAGGATGAGTCGGAATTAACTACAATTCAGTTTTTCTTATTAAACTAATGTACAGGTTTGTTGGTGAAAAAATGAAAGAATAAAGATAATAATGGGGGGTTAGATATGATTGGTTGGCTTAATCTTGGTAGCCTCGTGCTTGGACTAATTGCTTGGATACTTCCAGTTATAAATATAATTAGAAATGAAAAGCGTTCAAGGAATTGGGTTACTCTTGCTGTTGTGAGCCTCAGTGCTTGTTCTATATCGTTATTTTTCCAGATTTGTAGTTTTTATGAGAGAGTAAAGGCTGAGGATTGGGGGGCTCTTATGGATACAATAAGTGTTATTGCCTCTATTCCAGCAATCCTCCTCATCGGTACAATAATATTAAATGCAATTACACTGTTTATGTATCGTAACAGAGCAGAATAGTAAGATGTAATTAAATTAAAGGGTACTTTTGTTAGAGAAGGAACAAAAAATAATCTTGGCTTTAATAGCAATGAACGTTGGAAATACTGAAAATAATAAGACTTGCGCCTTTTTAAATATTACTTCTCATCTTTAATATCATAAAAAAAGAAAAGCATCCTAAATAGTGAGCTTATCACAATTTAGGATGCTTTCTTTTTAGAATATTTATTATTTTTAATTGATAAATATATTCATATATTAATAATTAAGAAGTTTCAAATCAATGTTCTATAAATAAAGCAAAGCTATTAAATAAAAATAGAAGCATTTGAAGGGATAAAAAACTTAGTTATAAATCAATTTGATTTTTTTAAAGGATTAACGATATAACCATATCTATCACCATTTTTAGAACTAGTTCCTACAACTGCCATACCCTCAGTAAATGAGGAAACATAGGTATATTGAGGTTTAATCTTAATGGCTCCTGTTTTATCGATAAAACCAAATTTCCCTTTTATATATACTTCAGCTAGACCTTCTGAAAAACTTTCTACATCATCATAATTATTTGGAACTTTAAAAACTGTTTTCCCTGATTTATCAATGAATTGTAAATCTTCGTTAAACATTTGCCCAGTCAGCATTTTAGATAATCCATTATGAAACCCTCGGTCTCCATGTGTTGCTACCCGCCAATCTTGGGGTTTAATAACATAAGTTCCATTAGTGTCTATAAAGCCCGTTTGTCTATTTAACATAACTGAGGCTAATCCTTCTGAAAAACTAGTAATATCATCATATTTCAGTGGAATAATTATTTTTCCATTCTTATCAATTACCCCATACCTACCTAAACCAATTTTATCTAGTTTTGCGACTACAGCTCTACCTTCGGAAAAATCTTCTACAATATCATATTGGGGTTTTATTTTAACTTTCCCTGTTTTATCAATAAACCCTTTTTTTCCGTTTATATCAACAGCAGCTAAACCTTCTGAAAAATCAGATGACCACCTAAATTGAGGTTTGACCACTTGTTTTCCACTTTTATTAATATACCCTTGCTTCCCGTTTAAGAATACTTGTGCCATACCTTCTGAAAAACTAGAAACATTATGATATTGAGGCTTAATGACCATTTTTCCTTTTTTATCAATAAAACCCCATAAGTATGTTCCTTTTATTTCTACTCCAGAAAGACCTTCTGAAAACCCCATAGCTTGACCATATTGAGGCTTAATAACCATTTTTCCTTTTTTATCAATAAAACCATCTTTCCCATTTATTTCAACAGAAGCAAGTCCTTCTGAAAAAGATGATGCCCAATCATACTGTGGTGGAATATTTTTTGTTTGAGCATAACTGTTTGGAACAATGGGTAAAAAGAATAAAGCTATTAAAGATATAAATGCTATTGGTAAAGAATATCTTTTTTTCATTTTAGAACCTCCATAGTTATAATATACCTATGAAAATTATACCATAACTTTATACCTAATCGTTCAACCCTTTTATTAGGGCTTGTATGGATAGTTCTTCAATGGTTTTATTTTCTTTTTTGGCCTTTTCTTTTATAAGTTGTTTTAAATGTGAAGGTACATTTAGATAAAGTGGCTCAAGATCAGAATCTATAGATACACCACTAGGTTGTTGCTCTACCTTTCCTTCATAAAGTCCACTATTTAGAATAGAGAAGAAATCTTGGCTCATTCCTTCTAAAAAGACTGGCTTTATATCCAAATAAATGAAGCTATGCTCTACTACTATCTTTACATTCTTATGAGTAATAAGCTGATAAAGATAGTCAATTACTTGAAAAATGTCTGAATGAATACTGTAGGGCTTAAAAAACTTAAATTTTGCGTAACCTTTTCTCGTTATATATGGCATATCTGTAATTGGATGTTGGGCCATAAAACCACGTTGAACAATTTCCTCAATTGGGAATTGCTCGTCTTCTTCGGTGATAACTAATGACTGATTTTCATTTAATTCCATAATTCGGGCCATAACATTTGATTCCGGATTAATTAACCTTTGAAATAATATCCAGCCATCTTGGGTAGCTCTCTTGTTCTTTTTCTTTCTTTCTAAAAAATTTCTAAAGACTTCTGAATTTTTAAAACAACTTAGTTCTTCTTTTTTTATGAAATGTCGTTCTTTTCCTTGAAATATCTTTCTATCTGCTTGTAAAGTCCCATTATAGATAAAAGGCATTAGAGCGGTGTACTCAATGCCTAATTCTTTAGCTGCTTCTAATGTCGTAATGCCAGGTTTAGTTAATTTCTCTCTAAATTGTTCAACTTCCGATTTTCTAAATAATGTTGTTTTACGCATTTTCCATTTTGGATGATCCGCTACTGGAGTCAGAAGCTCTTCTTTTACATAATTATAAATGGAACCCTTAGATCGATTAAGGAAAAGAGCAACTTGGTCTGTTGTCATATACTCTTCTTCTGAGTTATTATGGTCCGTCATTGTAGTTACTCTCCTTATTTCTTATATTAACTTAATAAATTCCCTTTATTATTTTGACTGACTTTCCTATTTTAAACAACATAAATATTTTTTTCCTTTTTCATGCTTTTTTAAAAACCTAATTCTTATTTTTAGAAGGAATTAGAAATATAAGCATCTCAGTGAAAAGAAATAGCATCATGCTGGCAGATGCTGCGGCAAGAGCTATATGTGGGTTTAACAGTAAGAAAGCACCAAGAGATACAATACCAGCTACAGTGACAAAACTGATTGTTCCTATTACTGCGTCCACAGCAAGGGAAACAGTTTCTTTTGTAATTTCCCCTGCTTTATCCGTTTGTTCTTTTACTTTATCAAAGAAGCTTTTTATTTCAGGTGTTAAATAAACTTCATGGACAGACTCTTTTAATACTACTCCACTTGATAAAACGAGATATGTAGTGGCTTTCAATAAATAAATTAAAGTATCTTCTGGTAATGTCTTTAAGTAGGACAACCTTTGTTTATGATCCTTTATTGTAACTAGCTTAATCACAGGAGCAATCATTGATTTTGGAGCATCCTTTAATAAATTCATTAGTGTTTTAATAGAATTAGCTTGCTTTATTGATTTAATGCCCATTGTAATCCCTCTTTTAAATTGAAAGTCTATGTTAGTGTAATACCTTATCACATTTTATTAGATTTTTTTCATCTATTCTCCTTTAACAATTCTTTTAATATTTAATTCTTCATCAAATTGGAGTGTATATGTACCTTTTGATGTTTTAGCAATATAAGTTCCAGGTTTAAGAAGTTTTTGTGATAAGATAATATCTTTTTCGCTTACTCCTATCTCAGTTGCTACAGATTCATATGCCTTTTTTTCAGTTTCATTGATATCTTTATTTAGATGACCTAAAAGAACAGTTATCGCGACAACTACACTTATAATTGAAATACTTCCAAAAATAGCAAAAGTTACGTTCACAATAATATTTTCGGATTTTGTTCTTTCGTAATCCCTCTTTTTGAAAACGGAGAAAAAATTAAATTTGTTTGGAAATCTTCTCTTATTATTATCTATTTCCAACATCTGTCGAACCTCCATAAAGTTTATTCTTTTACAATATTCTCTTTTTGAATAGCAACCATTCTCTTTAATTCTTCTATCCCTTCTGGGCTCAGTACGATATTACCGGCATAAACTCTATTTTTAGGTGAGGATATGCCAGTTATCATGCACTGCATATTTGGTTCATACTTTTTTAAAATGATAGAATTTTGATCTACAAAAATCTCCAGCGGATCTTTTACTTTTATGCCCATAGTATTTCTTAACTCCTTAGGTAGAACAATTCTTCCAAGCTGGTCTACTTTTCTTACTACACCTATACTTTTCATTTTTCAATCTCCTTAAAATTATAATTTGTTTAATTCTTTTATGTAGTTAAATCTCAATCACCACCACCTGAAAATGACTCAGAATTGGATGAGCTTGAGGGTGAATCAGGCATATTATAACTTGGCTCATTTTGTGCTTCTCGATAGTAGGAATAATCATTATTTTGAAAAGCTTCTGTCTCTCTGCTTTTTACTGGTTTTTGAGATTTTCCCTTTAATGACTTATTTAAACTGATATCTTTGTTAGACTGTCCTGCTTTCCGGAATTCATAAACTGATTTTCTCCTTTGTTCTATTCGAGAAAGTACCAATATAGTCGAAATAACAAAAAGGAAAAATAAAACAACAAAGGTATTTATTTTTATCATCTACTTTTCTATAAATTAATTATATAAATTTATAACCAATTATTATTTTATATAATCTAATAATATTATATTAAATGGATTTAATATATACAAAAAAGAAATAAATTAGATAAATAAATAAAAGTGAAACAAATAGTGTATTTTTTACACCTATTTAGATTTATCTAATTTATAACAATAGTTTTAATTACCTATTATGTTAAAATTAATTAATAAATATAGTTTTATAAATCATTTAATAGATACATATATTAAAAATGTTTATTGGGAGTGTTAATGTGTCATTACTAATTTCGATTAATCAAGAAATAGCTTCTTTCCAAAACATGACAGTTCCGCAACTGATTAATACCTTTTTATCCCAAGAGTATTATGAAGCGTTGGAGTTAAGAATTGATCAAGCAGAAAGAGATAAAAGTAATTCTTCCTTTACTTATTTCAATGATTATGAAATTCTTTACTACTATTGCCATCAACGAAAGAACATTGATAAGGACAAAACAATTTCGGAAGGTACAAAGCGAGAGTATTTGAGAGAATTATTACAGTTTTCTAAAAACATTGTTCAATTCTCTGAAGAAATGGGAGTAGATATTAGCTATATTAATGAAGGTTCTCTTTTCAAAAGTTTGGAGCCACGGCATATTAAGAGTTATCAGGAGTGGATGGTGAATAAATTGCCTTTGTTGCAAGGGCGTGAATCCTACTCCCCAGCAACAATTGCAAGAAAAACTACTATTATAAAAGGATTTTTAAATTTCTTATATAAGAATGGTTATATAGAGATTGATTTAACAAATCGTTTAGCTGCCGCAACTGTTTCTGCGGATGAGCGGCCGGATCGTGATCTTGGTCCAAAAGAAGCGGTTGAATTATTGAAGTTTTTTAAGGAGCAGCAGCATCCCATTATATTTGGTATATTACATGTTCTTATAACTACTGGTATCCGTAATATCGAATTTTGTAGAGCGAGGGTATGTGATCTGACTTATGATCATGTAAGAGGTGAATACTTCTTAAAAATTCATGGGAAGGGAAATAAAAAGCGGATAGCTCCTATTAAGCCGAAAGTCTATCATAGTATAGTGGAATTTCGGAAAATACGAGGGCTTAAAACCGTACTTGATCCTAAAGATACTTCTCCACTATTCGTTAATGTTGAAGGAAATGCTTATCGTAATTCTTACTTATCCCGCTACATTAATAAAGTGGTAAAAAGAGCTGGCTTTGAATGGATTGAAAATAGACCTAATCCAATCACTCCACACGTTTTTCGGCATTGCTTTGCGATTATTAGTTATCATAGCGGGGCCGATATTTATAAAATCATGAGATCACTCGGCCATGAGAAGATTGAAACGACAATGATTTACTTACAAAAAGAGTTTGAAAAAGAGGATAATGCTTTATATACATGGTCTAATGGAGAGCTTGCTAGTTTTTTATAAAAAATTAAGATTTTTTAAAATAAAGGAGAATTTGTATGAGCACAGAAGCTGTTTATCATCATCTTACACCTCAAACTTATATGAGGGCTTGGAAGCATGGAAAATCATCATCTATATATGTAGTTGATAAAGGAGCAAATGGTTTAGGCAGTAGTAAAAAAACAAAAAAATTTGCTGGGATTGATAATTACCATACAATACGAGCAGGTTCACCAATTAGCACAGAGGATGACTGCAAAAAATTTTTTCATCCCTTGAATGGTTACATTGTAAAGATAGATGGTAAAGTTGTGAACAATGTATTAGATATGAATAATCAATTTTATGAATTCGACAAATGGACAATTATTGATAATAAAGGAAGTATTGTATCTAAATCCGGGAAAGATGCGTTAAAGAAAGCTATTCTATCTATACATGTAAAAGATATCGAAGTTGACTGGGCTAGAAAATACGAAAATGATTGGAATTCAATTAATGCAGCAATTTCAAATGAAGTATTTGTACACCCTAACTCTCAGAGTATAGCAGCAATTAAACGTGATGAACTTATTAAATTTATGGTTTCATTGGAGTGGAGAACGATACCGTATCATCCAGAACTTCTTAAAATAATTGATGTGCTTTTTGGTGAAAAAATTTGGGGAGTAGACTTTAAATTAATAAATATCCCAGAAGATGAACGATTGTTTCCATTTTTAGAGACGATGTATGATGAATACGCTCATAGCTACATTTTAAATAATCATCGTAAGTTTCTAGCTGGCAATGGACCGATTATGGATGAGGCATTGGACATTATCAATAATCTAGTTGTAGTTTTACTTTTAGCACCTTCCAATGGTGAATTTATAACAAGTGATAATCCTGTTTGTAGATTCACTAATAAGCAAGGAGACCTAGAATACATATTTCCTATTAACCCTAAAATTGCTTGTAAGGTGACTAGAGGCGGAACACAAACACACTATCCATTAAAGCGGCTTACTAAGAGTGAATTAATCATTTTTAATAATGAATTGAAAGACAATTGTTATAAAGGATACATATTACGTGATCAAAATTTATCACTTTATTTTTAATTAGAGTTATTTTTATTTCAAATCTACATCTAGAAAATTATGCTTCATATTCTATAAATATAAAAGACTGTCAGCTAAGTTTTAAAATCTTGCCGACAGTCTAATTTAAAGAGATTAATATGATTTCAATCAGTTACTTGCTTTGTCCATCTCGTATCCGTAAACTTTGTAACCTTTATCATACCAGTTTTTTAATGTAGTTTTCTCTTTGTAGTCATCTGTATGTTGAGTTAGATGTTTATTGCTAGAAAGCTTTCCGTCATCCTTAGTTATTATAGCAGTATGATCAATATGACCATCTCCCTTAAAATCTGCATTAACAACGTCACCTACTTGAAGGGAACTTACAGATGATACTACAGCAGCACGATCTTTCCAGTGATTATAAAAGTTATGAGCCCCACCCCATGTATTTGATGGTTTTGCATTGTTATACCACCAGTTACTATTTGAAAGCCAATTCGTTGTTCCTCTGAACTTCATACCACCAGCATAGATTGCTTGAGATACAAAATTTGTACAATCATTCCAACAAGAATGACAATTCTTATTCACACTACTATAGTATGGATATGCTTTGTTGTTTCTTAGGATTTCCGTATTACTTGTCCATTTACGAGCATAGTCACGCGCTTTAATATTATCATAACCATTTTTAGCAGCAGCCATTACACTAGCCATGCCATCAGTATTATATAACTCAGGAGACTCACTAGTAAAGATATCGTCAGCAGGTGTAAATGAAAGTAACTCTTCTAATTCATCTTCTTCAATCACGCCACTATCAAATGATTCTTTTAATACCGCTATTCTCTCATTATCTGCGTAGTTTTCATATAAATCCATAAATCCTACGAATTCAAGAATTTCTTCTTGATCTTTACCTTTAAATGATTCAATAGCAGCTCCAAGGGAAATAATTGCCTGTTGATAGTTTCTATCATCAAAATTATTAGAAAGAATGATTCCTTTCTCCTTAAAGTACTTTTCAGCAATTTTCATTGCTTTCTTATATTTCTTTTCTCCATCTTGTTTATCTTCATTTTTCCCTTTATTTGAAACTGTTTTTAATTTTTTTACTTTCTCAACTTTTTCAACATTCTCAGGAGATTTAATTTTTTCCCGTTTCTCCTCTTTTTTAGCTTTCTCAACTTCTTTTACACTTTCGATACTTTCTGCTTTTACCTGTTCATAATTTGTACCAATTGAAAGACCCAAGGCTACTACTGCAGACACTAATGCTGATTTTAAAACAATCCTCTTCAACTTCATTTCCTCCTTAAAAAAATAATTATAATTTCTCTAAATAATTTTCGGCATAATAATATAATAAAATGTAAAATATTATTTAGATAGACATATAATAACATAATTGTATAATAGTAGTTGTAAATATTTTGTAAAATTTAAAATTATTATCAAGAAATTTGTTACATTTACAATAAAGATGTTTAAAAATGTAAATAAGGTTATTCAACAATCGAGCCAAATAGCGAAAATTCAGCCTCAATTTATGCGATAAAAAGGGGGATTAAAGTGTTTTTAACAAAATTATTTAACGGAATTGATAGAGGGTACCTTATAAAAAGTTACATAGTTGCCGTAATATTTACCTATCTTTTATGGCAGACTCAAGAAGGGAATCATAGTTTGACGCTAATAATATTCTGCGGAGTAAATTTAATACTATTTCCTTTTGCGAGTGTTGTTTGGGATGATCTTATTTCTTTAATGACTGGGGGAATGGTTGTTATATTGCCCTTACCATTTCTGATAATCTGGAAATTAATTAAAATTTTTCTTCTTTATACGTTTACTATTATTATTGCGCCAATAGGAATTATTTATATTCTATTAGCTAATAGACTAAGAAATAAGGAATAATGATAAAATAAACATTTCTTCGCAAACTGGCGCGATTGTGGTATAAGGATTAGATTTTTAAACGACTTTATTGTTATTTAACTTTAGCAATATAATTCACAATACAAAGATATTAAACAACTAATAAAACACCGTCAGGTCACCCTTGACGGTGTTTTGTGTGATTGTAAGTAAACTTTATTTTAACTGGTCAAAAAGTAAATCAGTTAATAAATTATAGAGTTACTTTTAGTCCATTAAAGTTGCCGTGGTACTTGAACAATTACATACTTTTTTGTCCACATTTGGGTTGAAACAATTAACGTTTCCCCATCTTTTTCAAAAAATAGACCATTTCCATCTTTTTCTTTGAAAGACCATCCTTTTGAGCTAATCATTTTTTTTATTTCTTCATCAGCATCTAATATTCCATTATTGTTACTCTTAGTAATATACCAAGTATTGTCTTCTTCCTTGGACAATAATACTACTTTTTCATCTGAATTATTTAGTTTATTTAAAATTTCTTTCTGTGATAAATTATCTACTGGTGATTGAGGATAGTACCATTTGTTAACAAATATTAATAAACCTACAATTGCAATAATAGCTATAATTCCTAATAATATTTTCTTCATATTCACCCTCCTTTCATTTTCTAAAATTTACTATACTGTTATTCAATATAAAATAATGTAATTCCTTCTTTTTTTAACAAAGTTCTACAAAATTTTCTTAAAAAAGAAATATTTTGAATTTTCATTTGTCTAGTTATGTAAAACTTAATAATCTATAAGTCAATTTTTGCTTCATGAATAATAAAAAGAGCATGTTTATCAATTTTCTTTAAAACATGCTCTCTATTGTTGAAATCATTGCTTATTTATTGCTCTATTTAAAACATTTAGAAGAATATCGAGTTCCTGGCTTATAGAGATTACTTGAGGATGAGTAAGACCTTTTTTTGCTGCTAAGTACATTGCTTTACGTTTAACTTCAATTTCTTTTCTAAGATCAATTAGGGTATCGGTTGCCATAATAACCTCCTAAAATAAAAAGAACTCGTACCAATTTGGTAAGAGTTCTTCTCTTTATCCTAAAAATTTATGTTTTAAATTTTACTATACACAATAGAATAATGTTAATTTCTCACAATTAAGTATAACATCGATAAATTTTTTAGTCTACAATTTTTCCTTTATTCTTCCATTGGAGATTTTAATGAATTTACTTGATATTGGAACCAGTTAATTAATTGCATAGATGTACCGTACTTCACCATAGCATCTGTTAACTTTTCAAATAAACTTAGGCTTTTATATGTTTGCTGCAGCATTAAAGATTGTACTAAATAAAAGTCATAATTTGCTTCATTAGTATCGGCCATTTTAAATAAATTTTTTAATAGTGCCATAGAATGGTATGGGGTTTGATTAATCAATAATAGCTCTACTGCTTTTTGTTCCATCTTAGTCAATTCACTTACTTGACTAGCATGACAAATTAGATAATTAGGAATTAATCCATGTATATCCATTAATCTTTTCTTTATCTTATTGTCATCCATCCATCTACCCTCACTAAATTTATATTTTATATAAGGATCTAATCTTTTTTCATTTAATGAACCGATTAACTCAACTTTTTTAGAATTGATCCCAGTCTCTATTTCCCATCCATAACCAACCCAATTTTCAGTATCAAGAACATGAAATTTTATGAGTTTTGGTCTGTCTATTAAAGTAATTGGATTGTCTACTTTAATCAGGTCTTTATAGTGACGCTGATTAAAATCGGCGTTGTATTGATCTTCCCAAATAACTGTTACACTGATTCCAGATTGATCTACAACTCGACCATAACGGTTTAATTCTATTGAACGAATCCATTCATTGGTTACAAATGTAGTTACCGGTTCACCAAGAATTCTATTTGAATGGATAAGTACTTCATTATCATGAAAATTATTAGTTGATACTAAATGATGAGGCAGTGATACAACTACGTTTTCTTCGTCCTTATGTTCAAGCCATTCATAAAAAGTAAAACTTTGATCTCTTATAATACCAGATGGTAATATTCTTATATTATTTGCGTCATTAACCTCTTGATAAAAATAAGTTTTATTATTTTGATCAATAACAATGTTATCAGATAGAATCTTAGTTATTGCTTCAGGCAAAGGTTGGTTGACTAGTGCATTAACGAGATTGTCATGCCAAAAATAACTTTCTGTTGTGACATACACATTTTGATCCTTATAATAATAGGTTTCCTTAATCTTTTCCCCATTTTTATATTCACTGTAAGTACGCTCTGCTAACAATTCCACGTCAGAAGAGTTAAATTTGCGAATAAAGCAAACTTTTGCATTTTTAACATCTAAGTCATACCAATTGTGTTCTCCAAAATAGAAACCCTTTTCCGTTTCCCTTGGGGCCATATATTCTTCTTTATATAATTGCTCTTTAACTGTTTGTAGAATAAGCTCTTTTCTCTTCTTTCCTATAATGACAGGAGAATGAGCAACTGTCATATGTTCCAGTGCTCCATATATCTCATGAATTATTTTAAAGTTACATCTAATAATACATTTCTGATTATTGTTTAAATTCACGTTTACTAAAATACTGTCTTCATCTTTAGAAAATTTATCTCTTAAAATTTCAAGATTTATAAGGTTTTCCATAATTATTTCCTCCAACTTTATCGATGTGTTTTTAACAAAATAAAAGCAAGTACTCTGTAGGAAATAACAAACAGGATACTTGCTCTCTTCATATAAATGAATTTTTAATTAGAATAGCAGCTATGCTATGTTTGCTCAAAAAATCTCTAATTGTACCTCTTGAAGAGCAGGTCTAATAATTGGAATCTCTCTAATAGGCTTAAAAGATAAAGTTAAATCATTCTCTTTAAGTAAGTGGGAATCGTTAACTGTTAGGATCTTCTCATAGAAATTATTAGATATTATTTGAAAGCTGTTATCTTCAATTAGTTTTTGAAGATGATTGATGCGATACATGGAAAGATCTTCTTTCATATAAATACTTGCTTTTACCTGAAAATCTTCAAATAGCTCCCTTATGGTGCTTATAGTCCTGAATAACATTCGGTAAGTCTCAATATAAGTTTCAATGCTTGTTTTGAGCTTGCCTTCAAATCTTAATTCTCCGGCTTCGGCAAGACCTCCACGTTCTCCGATTTTACCCCAATGATTATACGCCCATCCTTTAGCTACTGTTTCCCAGCCGCTAAAGGTTTCAATAAGCAATAATAAATTCTTTTCATTCACATTGTCGCTTAATTGGTAAACTTTTCGGTTTTTTTCAATAATCATGTCTTCTTCTCCTAAATACGCGTTTTATGACAATTCACTTTATAAAAAATAGAGAAATCTTTTGAATAAAAATTCACAGGAATTCTCTCTAAATAAGTGTATAATTCCATCTGATTTTCTACTGGTTTTTCATATACCAATCTACTAGTATCAAAGTGATTAGTTTGAACATATGGTATTTGAAAGTCATCGATGATAGAAGTGATATGACTATCTAAATCAGCATTCTTTGAATGTGGATTTCTCTCGATTACCAGGGTTAGAGAAAAGTCAGTTAGTAACAAATCAATCGGCTTAGCATTTGCAATTTTAGAGCGATATAGTTTGATGTAATCCTCAATTTTCCACCATACGGTTTCGTTCCAACCTTTCGCTCTTTGCAAGGCTCCTCCTTCTGTACTTCCTGAACGTATCCCTATCTCTTTCCACAATTCTTTTTCAGATCCGGCTGCAGCTAATCTCCAATGCTTTGCTCTTAAATTAGAATGAGAATCATATACATTAGAGTCTCCTTGTTTAACCAGTAACACCATCGTATGCCGGTCTTTTTTATAAATCACCCGATTATATTCCACAGTAAATGACATATTAAAATTTCCTCCTTAAAAAAGTTTTGTAACACAAAAAAGCTCAACAAAGTAACCGTTGAGAAAAATAAACGATCACTCTGTTGAGCGCAATATTTGTACCAGAAATCCTAGTCCGCTTGGTCCAGGTAAAATAAAAATTAATATATAGTAATTTTACCACATAATAGCTTAGATTTTAACTGTCTCTATAGATTTAACTGATTAAGAAACTTGATTTCTTTCTATGTAATCTAGGAATACTGAGGAGTGAAGCGGCTTACTGAAATAATAACCTTGAATAAGGCTACAATTATGGTTTCTTAGTAGTTGAAGAATCTCCTTTGTTTCTACTCCTTCTGCTACTACATCAATTTTCAACTTTTTAGATAAACTAATCATTATATCAATGATTTCTATGTTCTTCTCGCTATCTAATGCATTCATAATAAAACTTTTATCAATCTTGATTGTACTAATAGGTAATTGGTTTAAGTTATTAAAATTACTATATCCGGTACCAAAATCATCAATGGCAAAAGATACCCCATTTTGTGATAAAAGGTGAATATTATTCAATATGTTTTCGTCTAGCTCCATAAAGCTGTGTTCAGTGATTTCCAACGTGAACAGAGTGGGATCTAACTGTTCTTCTTTTAAAATAGACAGAAAAGTTGTACCAAAATTAGCTGCTTTTAATTGATTAGAGCTTATATTTATATGTAGTTCAAGATTGAGTTTTGTTTTAAGATGCCACTTTTTCATTTCTTTACAAGCTTTTTTAATAATCCAGTAACCAATTGGGTGAATATATTCTGATTCTTCTAAGATGGGAATAAGTTCACTGGCTGTTATGTTTCCAATTTTAGAACCTTTCCATCTTAATAGTGCTTCAGCTCCAACAATACTATTTTTCGACACATCAATGATCGGTTGAAAGACTAAATGAAATTCTTCTTGTTCTAATGCCTCTTTTAAATGGGAATAGATCAACAATTTTCTTGATGAAATCTTTGTGTTTTTCAGTAATAGATGTAAAGAAGAAGATTCAAATATGTATCCATCATAATTACCGGCTTTCTGATTCTTTTGAATAAATATAGTGAAAATATGCTGGTCTGTCTCCAAAGAAAAATGAAATTCTTCATCTATTTCTAAAGTGGGTTTTAACCTATTTAAAGTCTCTAAAAAGGTTTCTTCAAGTGTACTGTTTGTTATGGTATTAAGTAAATTACCGTAATTATTAATTAAATATAAAGAATCTTCTTCGAAAGAAAACAAAAAGTGTGAAAAAGCAAGTTTATGCATAATATCTACCTCTCTTAATAGAAGACCTATAAACTGTAGGATTTCTCTAACAATTCACTTAAGAAATAAAAGTATCTGAAAATATTTCTAAAATATTCATAAAAATGACTATTAGCTTCTTATTAAATTCTTTGTATATATCCTTTATTGTTTAGGTGGAATTTAAGTAGTAAAAGGTTTTTTTATAAGCTTTCCAAATTCAATAATATTTAAATTTAGGCAGCATATTTCTAATTGTCAGAACATTAAACTCTTTATATAAAAGTGAATGATAAAAATTTTCTGATGCTAACTTAAAATATGTATCCTCTAATTCTTGTACTTTCCCTAGTTCATAATATAAAATTCCTTTTAACCATGTATGAGTATTTAAATCGGCTTCATTTATGGCTTTCTTAAGTAACTTTATTTGCTCTTCTTTATTTGGGCTAGTAGCTTCCATTAATTTTGCTTTAATATAATAGAGATAACAATATGTTTGTTTATTATGAAAGTATTCTTTTAAACTAAATAAATATTCTAGTAAAAGTGAAGTTGTAGAGAATTCTTGTTTTTCCATTGTGAGATTAGTTAGAGCTAATAAGAAGGTAACCATTATCTCTTCAGTACCTTTATAATCATCGACTCTAAGTTGAAACCAATTTTCTATAAAATTCAAAAAATCAAATGTATATTTTTTAGTTTCATTAGGATGTTTTTCCTGTAAATATAATAAGACTATATTACTTTTAATGAAAAGGTCTTTGTCTCTTTCAACAAGAAAGCTGGAACGCAGACTTATGATTTTTTCAATAGCTCCCTTTAGATCTCCATCAATCATTGCTAACAAAGTAGATAAAAATTGAATTTCATAGGAACTGGCTATTTGTTTTTTATCCATTTTATTTATGGTTAAGCGGGACTTATATGAATAGCCTTGTGCTGCATAAACGAGAGCCGAATTATAATAGAGATTTTGTGCAATTAATTTATCATTAGAAATATCTAGAGCCTTATTTAGATGATCTAATGCAGATTTAAAATCTCCGATATAATATAAAATAATGGCCACTAGATTATATGCTTTGGTTTGATAAGTTATTTCTACTTTGTTAGATGTTTTTATATTTAATAATTTATATAAGTTAAAAAGAGCGTTATGGTTCTCCTTCTTTTTATAATGGATCAATGACTTAAAATATGTAATTTGGCATTTTACTGTTGAGTTTTCAGTATCATTTTCCACTTCTCTTATTAATTCATTTGCAATTTCGTAAAATTCCAGAAAAATATAGTTCTCAATTTCTGTTATTTTTAATTGATGTTCTTTATATCGATTTTCCTCAAGTATTTCACTATCATCTACTAGTTCACTAACTGGAACTCCAAGACGGAGACAAATTTGTTCTAATTCTTCTTCTTTAATCTTTGTTAATCCATTTTCTATGTTGGACATTTTTCCAATGGAACAGATACCATGAGCCAATTCTTTTAAAGTAATATTTTTTTCTTTTCTCTTTTTTCGAATGTTAGAGCCGAGTTGAATTATATTCATAGAATTCTAAACTCCTTTAATCATGTTGTTGTAACTTTAATTAGTATACTGTTAATTATTTGAATAATGAAGGTAATTACAAATAATTTACGTACCATTTAAGTTATCAACAAAGTGATTTTTAAAAAAGGTGGAAATTATGGAAACTCTCCAAATTAATGTATATGAATCAAACCTCATCATGGTGTTGTGATGAGGTTTTAATCTATTAAATAGCTTTATTTTCTCCATTAATAAATATGTTTCTTACTTCATTTTGATTATTCTTCACTTGAAAGTAAGCCTCTCGGAGACTTCTTTTGTCTATTTGTTCAAGATTGGCCATTTCCACAGAATCTAGGAAAAGTTGATGTTGTTGATTTAAATACTTGAGGAGATTTTGATGATATATAGAAACCTTAGGGTTTACACTATAACTTTCTACGGTACTAATTAATGACCTAGAATTTTCAATATTGCCACTTAAAATCTTAACAAACTGCTCAGAAGAAACTTGTCCAGTATATAATCCATCTAATGCTACATTAAATGTATTAAGCTGTTTGTTTGCCTGACCTAATGACTCATCGAATTTTGTAGTAAAGTCTTTAATTTGATTAACTGTTTGTTCATCAACCTGCTGGGCTGTTTCTTCCTCACTGGAACATGCACTTATAGTAAATATGCTTCCGAGTGAAAGTAATAGAATAGCTCTTTTCCAACTAAATGTGTTCTTTTTCATAGTTTAATTACTTCCCTTCAAATAAAATATTAATTAGGATTTCTTATTTTAATAAACTATTATCATAATACTCACTTGCTCCTTCTGTTAATAGGCTACCTCTGAAATCCTTTTTTAAAATCACATTAACACCCTCTCTTCTCCCTCTATATAAGAGTTGGATTTTTAGAAATTTGTTTATTTATTAAGAGTTATATCTTCAAAGAAAGAATTTAATAAAAATACTCACCCGGCTATCTTATGTTCATGTTGAGGATGATAAGACTTTAGAATAGCTATTATATGACGAAGTGCTTCAGATAAAATAATTCCTTCCCTACACTTAAATTTGGCACCTCTAATCCCTTCAAAAAATCATTTAGAGATGATCTTATTCCATTTATTATCTTCCTGAAAGAATTCTTCGGGGATTTCATCTATCTTAGGTAAAATGCCGTCTATTCTCCTAAATTTAATATCAGTCTCAGTAACCTTTATTGGAAAATATATACTTTTTTGTTATTTGTTCCATTTTTTCTTCTCCTCTTACTATTCAGATTAGGGGAACTTAGTCAAAGTTAATTAGTTGTTGAGTATATTTAATACCACCGAATGAAATATGCTTAAATAGCTTTATAATATCTTCTGTCTCATACCCCATTTTGGCATTAGCTTCTTCCTTTGCAAAACTGTGTAGTTTAGGACCGATAGTAATGTAAAGTTGATCGGTCCATGTTTTTGCTTTTTCTTTTACCAATATGTCAGAAGACATACTTGCTAGTGTAACCAGATATGCCTTAGCTAAGTGAACAGCTGCGTCTTCTTTATAAAAAAATAACCATTTGATGTGATCCGCTTTATCTTCCAGATTAACTATCTGGAGTAACTCTTGAGTACGAGGATAATTTTCTAAGTTCATAATAAGCACCTCTTTAGTAAGATTTTTTACTATTTTCCCATGTCGTTCCCTATATCGCAAAAAACGCAAGAATTTATGAAAAATTTGTTTCTATATGTTTGTTTCTTACTTTTTTAATGAATTTATCGTGATTTTTAATGGTCATAATCTTACAAAAATCCAGTAGAATTTCATGTAAAGCAACGTCATTAAATTTTTTATATCTTTTAGAAAGGTCTGCTATTTGTTGTCAACTGGATAACTGCTCTTATATTGAATTTCTTTGCCTTTATTTTTATTAAACTTATGAAGCAATCTCTGGGCGTGATCCATTTCGTGATCTTTTAATTGAGCTGCATCGTTACCTTCTATGTCTGCTCTAATCTCTGTAAGATAAGTGCTGTTTTTGTTTTAGAACCTAAATCTTTGAGTAGACCATGATATCCTCTGTATCTATTGTCTTTATATTTGATATGGACCATTTCATGAGCTAGTATTCCTCTAACAATATGGGGATGCTTATTCCACGCTTTTATTAATGTATTGGTTAAAATTACATTTCTTCCGATAACATAGCCATTCGTAAGATATGACTCCGAAAGCCGGCTGCTGTTCACTTTTAGATAAACAGGCTTATTAATCCCTAATCTTTCTCTAATCCGCTCTATTTCTTCATAAATCTCCGAATATCTCTTCCTAGACAGTGGAGCGAAGTTCTTATAAAAGAAAAGGAGTGACCTAAAGAATACCAACACAAATATTAAAAGTAATGTGCAAAAGAATAACATTGATAAATTCATTTATTCACCCCCTAATAAAACATGGATCTCTTATTTTTTCTCGTTTGCAAATTCAAGCACTACTTCGAATTTTTTATTAAGTACTAATTTAGTTTTGTATGTAGTACTTTTTCTTTACCAGTGAATTGAAGTGCAGCTGTTTTTCCTTTTCATTTTCCTAAAAAAAGAAAAAGCACCCACCAAAAATGGTGGGTGCTTCCCTTGTTACCAATATTTTTATATTATCTAATTTATTAACAAATTTCAAGAATAGGTTTCTTTAAGTGTTTTTAAATCTGAAGTTTATTGACGAGTTTTTATTAAAAGAAATAAAAAATTCCTTAAATCTCATGTAAATGATTATATTAATTAACGTTCCTATTAACTCTCCAGTGCAGTCTCATCAGAATTCTTCTTATTAAGTGTTGAATGCTTTTTAAAATCAACTACCCCTATAATTAGAACTGATAAGATAAGAATTACGGCACCAAAAATATTAAGAGTAGTTAACTTCACTGGAAAAAAAGGATAAGAAACAAATGCTAGAATAATTGGACTAGTAGCTCTCATAACATTAGCTACGGAGAATCGAAGCCTCTTTAAAGCTTCATATAAAAACAATGTCCCTAAGAAACCTGTCATTAATGCTGCGATAGCTGTTAAACTAACACTAGAAAGATTTAAAATTCAATTATTGTTAAATGTAATTAAATAGATTGATACCAGTATTAAAGTCCATACATTGTTTGTGAATAAAAGAGAATTGGACTCTCTTCCTTCTGTTATTGTTAATTTTATTAGGATATTACTAAGTGCAAAAAAGAAAGTATATAAAATAGCTGAAACAATACCTAAAATGTTAAAATCACTGTTATCTGAAGGATTTATAAACATAAATGTTCCTAAAATAGCTAAACTAACTAGTAACCACTCAGAGGATGTAATTTTCTCCTTTAGAATAATATAGGCAAGTATTACCGCAAAAACTGTATAAAATCTTCCTAAAAATCCTATTTCAACTGGAGATAATAAATCTAAACTAACATACATTAAAATTACTCCTATTGTGTTACAAACAGCTAACATAGTCACATCTTTTGTTAAATATAGATTTACGGATTTTTTACTTATTTTCCCCTAAATATAACTTGCAAGAATAATTGTTAAAGCATTAATTACAGAAGCAACAGAAGTAGAAATATTAAGAAGTCCGAATTTCGATATAAGCGGGCCTATCCCCATCATTAGAATCGATGCAATATTAAATAAATATCCTTTCCACATAGTTACACGCACCTTTAAATTTGATTTAATCAAAATAAATTTTCTTTAATAATAAGTCTTATATCAACATATTATTAAATTTGTAATGATAGAGCTGTAGACAACTGGAAAGCTGTCATCTTTAACTACCTCGTTTTTCATCAAGATTAAACATCCAATCTAAGAAAACTTCATCATATGTTTGAGTCATTTTAAATCCTCCTTAAAAATAAAAAGCAACCTAAATAGGTTGCTTCTGTTAAAAATCGTTTATTGATTTATGATTATTCACATTACATGCTGTCAATCCATCCTCCAATAAAAATGACAGTTAAAAATAAAATCCCCACAACACAAGCCGCAAAGATATTCCATGCGCGGTCCTCTTCTGCTCTTTGTTTTGCTTTCGCTTGGATATTTCTAGCATGTCCATGTCTTTGGATCTCTGCATGCATATTTTTCCTCACAAAATCACCATGAATTTGCTCATTAATTCTCTTAGGGAAACGAATTATGTCATTCTCCATTACTTTGTCCATTACTTTTTCTTGATCATAGATCCCCATATTGTTTTTCATAAAATAACACTCCTTAAAAAAGTTTTTATATTGTATTATGAGACTTGTGTAATAAAAGTCTCTAACGCGATTTCTTTTGGTAATTGACCAATCTTGATTTGATAATCTAATTCAGATAGTTTAGACAATATACTTAGAAGTTCTTTAGACTGATAACTATCAATCATATCTAAAGAAAGTCCAATTACATAAGGGCTAATTTTTAATTTCGAGCCCATTTCCACTTTACTTAATCCTTGCCCATTTAGTTCTCTTACTTGAAAAATAATTCTAAATTGGCGAGCAATAAGATTAATGATTTTTATTGAACTTTCTCCCTGTCTAAACATATCCTCAAGTATTTCAAATGATTGTTGTAAATCTTTTTTTACAACACTATTAATGAGTTTGAATATGTCTTGTTCCAATGTTTTTGAAACAAGGGATTCAACATCTTCTTTCTGCAGCTCATTTTCTTTCCCAATATAGAGTGCCATTTTCCTAAGTTCTTGTTCTAACTGAAATAGATTAGAACCTACATAATTAATTAGGACATTAATTGCCTCGTTACTGATTAAGATCCCTTCTCGCTTGGTGAAACTTATAATCCAATCAAAAAGCTTATAACTTGCTAGTGGTTTTCCTTCATAAACGGCCGCCAGTTTCTTCATGTTTTTTACTACTTTTTTACGACCCTCCATTTTTTCATAAGGAACCATTAGAATTAACACTGTTTCTTCATTAGGTGATTCTAAATAAGACTGTAATCGATCGATGTCATGTTCAATCTTTTCTTTAACCTTTTCTGTCGTTAGAAAATAGCAATCTTTAACCACGATTACACGTTTCCCGCCTAAAAAGGACATCATTTGACAGTCATCAATTACTTCCTGAATAGAAGTTTCTCTTGCATCATGCACACTTACATTTAATATGGTTTCTTCTGCAGAGAGATTACTTTTGATAATCTCATCTTTCTTAGATTGTAAGAGGTATGTCTCTTCTCCGAATAACACATGTGTACTTTTCATTCTGCATGCTCCTCTCTCCTGAAAAGAACTTGAAGTATCCAGGCCCATAGGAGCATATACAACGTGTTACTAGCAGCTAAAGCCCAATTGTCTATCATAGAATAGGCAATGACCTTTAATCCTGAAGATGCCCATAAAGCAAGAAAGAAAGGCTTGTGAATCTTCATTATTTACACTCTCCTTAAAAAAGTTTGTTGATTGAGGACACAAAAAAACGCACCTCATTCAAATGATTAAAAACATAAACTACAAATAAGTAGTTTTAATCACTTGAATAAAGTGCGTTTAAAAATAGTTTCTTCTCTCGCGTGAGTGAAGATAAAATAAAAATGGATATACCTATCATTATAGAGCTGAAGGTTAAACATCACAAGAGAAAATTACTAACTTGACAAAATTTATCCAATTAAGTGGGTTCTTATGGAATGGAATGTCGTGCAATCTCGCTCTATTTCTTGCTCCAGCTCTTAGAGTTATGGTTGACCATTAATAAAACTGATAATTTTTGATAGTGTAATTAGTCCGAAAACAATACCAATCACCTTGCCAACAATTGATTTAACGATTTTTACTATGGCTATAACAACAAGTAGTGCGAATAAAAGTAACCATGTAGCAGGTAATTGTAGTAATTCTATTAATATATTCATGCTATTTCCTTTCTAGTGAACACAATGCTTATTGTATTTACTTCCCCCCTGAAAAATTAGGTATATTTTCCAACTTTCATTCAAACACTAATCCTTGTGGATGTTGGATATCCAACAAAAGGAGAAAGAATCTATGTCTTTCAATTTAAGGAGTGTTTTCATGGGAATTTTAGCTGGTAATCCTCAAAACGAACCTTTGCATTATGGTGAAGTCTTTGGCATTTGGAGCTATTTGACTACTGCAAAAGGACTTCATGCTGGCTACCAAACATTTGCTAATCACACTGGTGACAATGACCTCAAAAAACTTTTAGAAGAAGCTATGCAAGGTTTAAAACAAGAAATTAACCAAACTGAAGAATTATTGAAAGTAAATGGTGTCGGTCTTCCACCTTCACCTGCAGATCGTCCAACAGCTGATCTCGAAAGTATTCCTGTAGGAGCTAGATTTACAGATCCTGAGATAAGCGCTGCAGTTTCAAAAGATATTGCAGCTGGCTTAGTATCTTGTAGCCAAATAATTGGACAATCTATTCGAGAAGATATCGCATTATTATTTGGTCAATTTCATATGGCTAAAGCTCAACTAGGTGCTAAATTCTTAAAGTTAAATAAGGAAAAAGGGTGGTTAATTCTTCCTCCACTACACTTACAAATACCTGACAAAAAAGAATAGGTATCTTTCAAGCAAAGTGCTCTTTTTATTGAATCTTTATGGACTTTGCTTTTTAATGAATTGATGTATCATTTTGATTAGTAAATCAAACTTCCTAATACTTAGGCATTTTTATCAATCCGCCGCATATTATAAATAGAACTCAGAAACGTCTTTCTACTCATGGCTACCTTCAAACAGGTAGTCTTTTTTACTGCTTGGGGCAACTTTACTTAGGATCTACAAATTAACATTCTGAACTAATCACTAGCAGCATATAATTTGATTGTCGATGGCAACGACATGAGAAAGTCTGGAGATCTCTATAATTTTAGAGATCTTTTTTATTAAAAATCCTACTTAATAATTTTCAAATCGTCAGAACTTTTTAGTAACTAGCAGCGTATATTATGGGAACTCACATATTTCTATACTGCGGCTATCTCCCTACGGGTAGTCTTTTTTTCTTTACTCCCTCCTTTATTCCTAATTGCGACAATTTTTTTAAACTATAAATGGGTCTTTCTGATTTTCTGAAACTGCTTACCTTTCTTATATAATTATTATAAAATTATAAATTCCCAAGAAAGATCCACAGATTGCATACTTTACTCCTACTGTAAGTAGTTATTATCCCAGTCTTTTATCTAAAGGCTGTATACTCCTTAACAGCTTATACATGGGGTCTCATTTATAGCTTTTAACAAATTTTGATCTAATCTACAAAATTGGAAAGGTGACTTATGTTCATACTGATACGAAATATTAATGGAATAATAGAAACCTTAAAGGACTCAAGCAGTCACTTAGATAAAATTTTTAATGATTTCTCTGCTGCACAGTTACTAGTACAGAAATTAAACAAACATACTACTTCCTCGACACAATGGACTGTGAAGAAAAAAGAAATTTAATTTAGAAATATATTTCTAATCCTGGCTGCCTTCGAACAGGTAGTCTTTTTTTATGAAACGAATTATTTTATCAAGGTTGGATATAATAATTATTGGTACAAGGTTAGACTAATTTTTTAATTCCCTTTAATTAGCCTAGCGACCTTGGACCTTGTACCACGCTATAAAGCTGAATTGTTTAACATGTTTCGTTAGTAGCAAATTTAGGTATGTTAACACTACATAGTGCAAGGAGAAGCCAATTTCTTATATTGATGCTGGAATTAGCCCCCTTGCACCTCCCCCGAAACATATTTACTCAAGAGTTTAATAACCGTGGATTTTCGTATATATTGCCGATCACTTCAAGTTCATGCATTTCATCCCACAACGGAACTGCTACCGTTTCAGTGCCAATCCACCAACATCCTTCGAACATTTTCACTTGTCCAGTAAAAGTTCTAATTTCATTAAAGGCAAATATCTCACGATTACAAATATCCCCCTTCATAAATCTCCTGGCCGTTCTTATCTTTTAAACCGGTGTATTCCATGTAAATAAGATGCTCTAGCTTCTTAAAGTCCCAATCATGTTCAGTAAAATCAGTTGCAACAATTCCGTTACTATCGAAAGAAAATTCGACTTTATCCTCTTTCCCTCCTAATCAATTTTTATGAAACTAACATCACCCACCGCCCGTATTAGTTAAAAAGGGCAAGTAATGTGAAAAAGATAATTGGTCTAGTCGTAACTACCATAGCTATAAAATTCTTCTTAGGTACAATTGGAATTAATATCTTCTCTTTTTAAAGCGCAGTTGAAAAACTGTGTTTTTTTAATCAACTGATCTATCATTTTGTTTCATATCTTCGACTTTTTATTTTTGTCGTTTCTTAAGAAGAAATGTCGAAAATATAATGTTTTGAAATTACAAAGCTATAATAGGGATTATTATCTTCAATCAAAGATATTTACTCTCAAATATAACGAGGTTAAGCTATGCAAATACAAGATATGACACTTAACAACTTAGAAGATGCTATCCAATCACTACGTTCCCAGATGGTTGCTGCAGGTATGCAAAAAGGGCTTAATCATCCTGATACAATTAGCTATAGTCAGCAATTAGATATTTTGTTAAATAAATATCAATGCTTAATGATACATAAGGAGAATGATTAATCTTAATTATTTTTTTGTCTCTTCTGAAACTAACAGCTTAGTGAATTTCTTTCTATAAACCATTAGAACTTTTTAGTAATCAGCAGCATATATTATAGGAGCTCTCATATTTCTATACTGCGGCTACCTCCTCATAGGTAGTCTTTTTTATTTAATAAACTAATTCAGCTTTTTAAGAAACACTTTGCTTATTTTATTTCGTAAAATCTTTTGAAACATTCATTACCATCCACTCTTTTTACTTATCTTATAATGTTTTTCATAGGCTTCTACTACTTCCTTAGCATCGAATTCATATCTTGTTCCTTTCGCCATTTCTAAAAGCATGTCGTTTAAAAAAACTTGCTTTTCTTGTAAGGTTCTTGCGATCTGTGCCTTAACGGATAAGTCAGTAATTCTATCTCTTTTTTTCAAACTTTCTCTCACTTCTTACTTACTGCTTTAACCATTGCGATCAAATCATTTGGTGCTTCAATAATTTCCACTTTGTTATCTTCACCATGTGGATATACAGCAACAGCGTATTTCTTCATTTCTCAGTCTCCTTTTTAGCTACATAGCGGTTTTAATCTTTAAATTGATATTCATTGATTAAAAAACGAATGATATCAGCATCAGTAACCTCTTTAGATTTTCCAGTAGAATAAACATGAGGAGTTACTAAATTTCTCCCTTGAATACGTTCGAACAGAATAAGGGAACGAATTTCTTCAAACTTTTTCATATCCGCATCATTTAACCTAGCTTGTACGACATATTTTTTCACTTTATCACCTTCGAATTTGTATTACATTTTTCTGGTTTAAATAAATAGGAAATAGCAACCTCTTTAAACCTAGAAAATACTATCTTTGGATATTACCTGTTTTACATTTGTGTTAAATTAAGTGAAAAGTATTTAATTTGGAAAAAAATCACTTATAATAAGACTTATGTACCATAAATTTCTTTCTCATGGGAGGGTTTATTATGGACAAGATGCTAATGAAAATTAAAGAAAAAATGTCAGACAAAGAATGGGAAGAATTGATTTGGATTGCTTTAAGTACTGGTATGACATTAGAAGAAATTAAAGACTTTTTTCAACAATCCCTCCGGTACTAGACCGGTCTTTTTTCTTTTGGTAGATTATTAGAAAATCTATCGTATTCTATATCGATCTCTATTAGGGGTACGGTCAGGAAAACGCGGATTTACAACGTTTAGCTTGTTTCGTGAATAGAAAAATGAAATGTTAAAATAAAAATAATTTTTTATTGTGAATAAAGAAATAAGGAGGAAGGGATATTTTGATTAATTTTAAAAAATGTGGTTTAGAGGATATTGAAACACTTAAGGAAATTTCTATAAAAACGTTTGTGGATACATATGGTGAAGATAATACAGAGAAAAATATGTCTTTATATATTCAGAGCTCATTAACAGATGAAGCATTAACGGAACAATTAACTAATTCCGATTCTCTTTTCTATCTTATGTTTGATAATGAAAATCTAGTTGGTTATCTTAAATTAAATATTGAAAAAGCTCAAAGTAAGATTTATGACGAGGACAGTGTAGAAATTGAAAGAATTTATGTATTAGATGAATTTCAACACCGAGGATTCGGTCAACAAATGCTTGATAAAGCTATTGAAATAGCAAAACAATTAGATAAAGGATCGCTTTGGCTTGCAGTATGGGAAAAAAATAATGGTGCAATTTCTTTTTATCATAAAAACCACTTTAAGCAGGTGGAAACAATTACCTTTATTTTAGGGGAGACCCCGTTTACTGGATTGGTTATGAAAAAATGGTTTCATTAGATTCTCTAAGACCACTAAAACTGTCTTAACGTTGTTAGAATCGTCAGGAAAATGGGCCTAGCGTTGTAAATCCGCATTTTCCTGACGGTACCCCTATTAGTAAGACTTGAGATTTTAATTAAGAAATGACGTAATAAAACAGCAAAGAGATAATATAGGTAACAAATCAAACAAAAATATGCTATTGGAATGAAAATATCCATTGCTCCACCTAATGCCGCTGCAACTACATCTCCATCGCTTGGTAATGAAAAGTTAAGTGTAGACAATGAGATTTTACTGTATTCAAAAAAGTAATTTGAAGTAAATATAAATAGA
The DNA here is from genome assembly GCF_001591625.1 of Metabacillus fastidiosus NBRC 101226. Lineage (GTDB taxonomy): Bacteria > Bacillota > Bacilli > Bacillales > Bacillaceae > Metabacillus > Metabacillus fastidiosus. The sequence continues at coordinate 7,968 of NZ_BCVG01000029.1, read as the reverse complement.
ATAATTGTCACTATATATGAAAGTAAGCCCCATTTTGCCTGTCTTTTCATATTATGTCTCCTTCATGTCAGACTAATTAATATCAATCAAAGAGAGTGAATATTCCGATTATTTAAATTTGCGGTATAGAGTGTACTTATCTATTGTATCCATTAGTACAATGGTGAAGATTTTGTATTACTTATTTCCTCTTCTGATACACTTAGTTCTTGCTTTGCCTGCTCCATTGCTGCTAAATTTAACGCGCGATTCATAATAGGTTGAAGCTGCTTAAATTCCATCCGAGCTCTTAATTTTTCCTCAGCGGTCCCGTAGTGAAGCATCCCATTTAAAACAACCATTTTTTGAAGTAATACAGCTGTATCTAATTGATCTAGTCCTTGGATATTTGGCTTTTCCATTTGATTCATGTTCGTGTCCTCCTAGCGATTGTTATTTATATAGTAAGGAGAATTAATAAGTTTGACAAATTCTCTAAAAAATACAAAGTATCCCCTTTTTTAATAGTTCTACTTCTTATTTTGCAATGACTTGATTTCTGCTTTCGATCTGCTGCTCAAAAACTTTCACTTTTTCGCATATCGCGGTTAAATGCTGTACAATTTCATCAGTTTCTTTTGGATTAATACTGTATTGAACAAGGGTATTGCAGGCATTTTTATAACCTTCTAAAAGTTCTAAGCAGATTTCCATTAAGACTTCATTTATTGAACCCAGCAACCCCCTATTTTATTACCTAGAAGGCTACTGAATCAATCTTAATTATTACCCATGAAAGTATTATCAAATGGTCCAATGAGGCTAAAAACAAACTTAGATCTTTTAAAATGATATATTTACGAAAGTGATCTATACGCTTTATCCAATTGGGAAATAAGTTTTTGTTTGTCTCTTTCCTTTTCTACTTTTAATAAGAATTTATCAGTCAATTCAATTACACCTATAAATGGATATTCAATAGGATGTTTTTTGAAATTAACTATTTCATCTCTGATTTCTATAAAATGTTCCTTACTATGTGTTAGGTCTTTGAGAAACTCTTGCTTTGATCTATACATTTTTATCTTTATAGGTGAAATAGAGGATATTCCTATAACTGTTATTTTGTAAAAGAACAATACATAATGATCGTGATTTAACCTTTTATTAAAGTTAAATTCTTCTTTCAATGAAAAGTGTAGTAAATCTCTTTCTGTTTCAATAACATGCCAAAATTTTGACTTAATTTTGTTCATTACCCGCTCCTGTTTTTCTATTAATCAATTTAATCATGCTCCGAAGTGTTTTCAATCCTGTTATTTAACATACTTAAAATTTGTTGAAGATAATGCTGAATTTCTTTAACTCGATATGCTGCAGAATCGGCAATTTGTTTATAATGATGAATTCCTTCATCCGTTATTTTAAGGTAACGTTTTGTACGTCGTTCGCCTTCCCATTGACCAATAAGCAAATCAGTAGCTTCCATTTCGGATGCAAGATCGTAAAGATAGCCTTTACTGGAAATCCAGCCATACCTAGTTTTTAGTAGTTCCGCGATTTCTCCCATATAGACATGTTTGCGAGCAGCTGCCGCTTTTAACGTGACATATCTCACGAGATCCATCACAGAAACCATTTTAGAGAAATAGTGCCTATGCTCTTGTGGCAGCTCATGTTTAACAGGTTCATATGTACCTGAGCCTGTTAGATCATAAACAAAACGATCAATGACTTTCTTCACTTCTATTAGCTGTTCTTTAAAGTTCTCTTGATACCATTTATACAACTCGTCCCCTTTGGCAGTTGTCGAATAGTATTTCTTTCTTGTTTCTTTTATTAATTGTAAATCTCCGCTCTCAGCAAGCTGTCTAGCGACTTTACACAAATAGTCATAACTATGAACTTTACCGGTATACGTCTCTTTTAGCTTTTGATGAAGGTCAGCTGGATAGCCAGGCGACTCTTGTAGTTCATGCAGCAGGAATAGGGTAAGAAACTCTCTTTGGCTTAGACCGAAGGTTTCTACACTTACATTTTCCTGTTTTCTTTTTATGGCCATGTTATTCATCTCCTTTTGAGTAGGGAACACTATATATAGTTATAATAGCATTCCTCGTAAAGCTCGATAGAATATGTATTCTATTGGCGTAGCTGCTTATCCTTCCCTTTGAATATTTTTCCTTGAACAACCATGGTTTTTTCATTCAATTCTTCGATTTCATTTTATTTTTCGAACCATTTTATGGTTCGATTGCATTGAATATTAAATGTTTCGATTTTATTTTATGTATTCGAATCATTTAATCTTTCGATTACATTTCATCGAAAGAGAGGGTGAGAGTTTGCCGCGCGCCTGAAGGTGGACAGTTCAAAAATTGAAATAACATTCCACCACCATATAAGCTAAAAGCGGGTCACTAAGGGGTTCAAACAGACGGACGAACCAAGAGAGAAAAATATGGAAATATATCTCTCGCCCATCAGAACAGAAAAACAAAGAGCCGGCGTTACATGATCTATATATTCTATCGAGCTTTATTCTAGGATATAAAATGGCATGTTTATATACTCATTTATATAATTAAATATATAAAAAAACATCAAATAAAGCAGATCGAACTGAATTTGTATTAGATACGTTAAACCAGCTGCCAGAATTACCTGAGGATTGTATTCTGCATAGTGATCAAGGCTCTGTCTATACATCATATACCTATCAAAAAGTAGTAAAAGAAAAAGGGATTACCATGAGCATGTCCTGAAAGGGTACGCCCGCTGATAATTCCCCAATTGAAACGTTTCACTCCTCGCTAAAGTCTGAAACGTTCTATCTCGATGGAATCTATCGCACAACGAATGCAAATGTGATCTACATCATCGAAAAACTATATTACTTATTATAACCATACCTGTATTCAAACAAAATTAAACAGCCAGTCTCTGGTAGAATACCGTCAACTAGCTGTGATATAAGGTGTTTTCTTATTGTCTCAAAAACGATGGGCAGTGAGTGCCTTATACCACAAAATCGCTTTTATACTACTTCATTTTTTCAACTTCATCTTTCATTATTTCTAATTCTCGAATTAACTCTTGATTTCCACTTAAATCATTACTATCTTGTGTACGTAATTCTTTCAAATCGACAAAATCGGCTTTGTTTTTGTTCAATAACTCTTTTTCTCTTTCTAAAGAAATATCACTCTTTGCAAGCACCCAAGCTATACCTGATATACCTGTAGTTGCCAAGATTGCGAATATTTCAAACGAATTACCATCTGAATTAAAGATACTGACAGCTGTAGCTTTGAAATAAAGTTTGCTCAAAAATACCTCGTAAAGCCATATTTCAAGATAAATAAAAAGGATCCAATTTTAAAAAAATTGATCAAACTGGATTCTTCTTCAGCAGATTTAAGTTTGGTTTTTATAAAAAAATTTGATCATTTTCTAATGTTGTTACACAAACGCCCCCTATTAGTTTGACAACACCATACTTACATAGGTTTCTTTTAAATTATTGTATTATCGATCCAAAATGCTCATAAATACATCTGTTTCATATTTATCTTCAATATCGTGACTTTTTGGAATATCTATAGCTAGTCTATATAAATCGATTGTTTCTTTTAAATCAGCTATATTTTCTTTGCTCCCATTAATTCACTCACAAAAAATGTTCAGTAACAATAAAGTTATTTAATTTAGTTCAACTAACTTTATAAAAATATTGCCCAAATAATTCTTTTAATGAATCTACTTGATCAATTAATAGACGATGACTTGGTACATTCGCTGCTGCCACATCTGTTGCGATAATAAAATTGTGAAGAGAATCTACGAAAAGATGTTTGGTTAAAATCAAAATATAAACTTTTTGAGTAATACTTGCACATATTTAAACTTGGTTTATACATTAGTTGAAGCTTAATTTATTGAACAAAGCCTAATTTAATTTTAGTGAATGCAATTCCAAAAGTCGTCTTGTTAGATGGTTTACTTTCCACCCATATTCTTCCTTTATTTTTCTCGATCAAGGATTTAGCAATTGCGAGCCCTAATCCGCTGCCTGCATATATAGAATTTCTCGACTGATCTCCTCTATACATTCTTTCGAATACTTTTTCTGATTCAGATTTTGAGATTCCAGGCCCCTTGTCCCAAATGAGCAATTGTATTTCTTTTTCGTTATCTATAAGTTCTATCCCCAGTACCTTCCCCTCTTTCCCGTAAAGAATGGCATTTTTTAAAATATTGTCTATAATCCTGATGATACTAAGACGATCGACCATAATTAAGCATTTACTTTCAGGGATATTAATTTTTAATTCTAATTCATTTCTTTTAATTTCTGGTAAATACTCAATCAACAATTCTCTCGTTATTTCAGCTAAATCTATAGATTCTATTTGCAATGGGACTTCATCCGCATCCAGTTTAGCCATATTAAATATTTTATCAATCAATTGCTTTAAATTACTAGATTTTTTTGAAATAATCTCTAGATATTCCTTCTTTTCTTCATCAGAAGTAGCTATATCATCTTTCAAAGCATTAACATATCCTATAATGGATGTAAGTGGAGTTCGTATATCATGTGAGATACTTGATAGAAGACTTTTTCTTGCTGCATGAGATTGAATGGTTTCAATCTGTATTTTTTCAAGCTTTTCAATTAATTCATTTATAGAAAAAATCATTTCATTAAATCTGTGATCTTCATTTGAAAATAATCTTGTTGTTAAATTTCCGTCTATTGCGCGTTTCGTGACATCAATTATTTGCTTTAGCCTGTTGATAAACCTGATTCTAATGGATAGAAGCATAGCTGACAAAATTAACAGGACACCATATATTGTGAGCTTTAACAGCCCAATTTGTTGGGTACTCCAATCTGATATAAAAATTCCAACAATCAGCAATAATTGTAGAATAATAAGAGAAGTGATCTTATCACGATTCATCTTTCTCACCTACAAATTTATATCCTATCCCCCATACCGTCTGAATAAAAAGAGGATTTGAAGGATCCACTTCAATTTTCTTTCTAAGCTTTCGTATATGAACCATTACCGTGTTATCATCTTCTAAGTAGCTGTCACCCCAAACATTGCGAAACAGCTGAGACTTCGTAAAAACCTGTTCCGGATTAGAAGCCATAAATTTCAGTAATTCAAGCTCTTTGGCAGTCAAGGAAATCTCTTCATCTGCTATATAAACAATATATTTCTTCATGTCAATAGAGAGCCCTTTAAATTTTAATAGTGTTTTTTCTTGTAACCCATTATCGCTTCCTAATATTAAAAACCTCCTCATTAGAGCCTTAGTTCTAGCAACCACCTCATTCACACTAAATGGTTTTGTAATATAGTCATCTGCTCCTATGCTTAAACCGACTATCTTGTCAGCTTCATGATCCTTGGCAGTAATCATAAGTATTGGGACATTTGTTTTTTCTCTTAGTTTTCTGCAGACCTCAATCCCATCAATTTTAGGCATCATAAGATCTAATATTACTAGGTTATAAGTGTTTTTTTCAAACAACGATAGGGCTTCTTCCCCATCCATTGCAACATCAACCATATACAGCTCACGTTCTATATATTTTTTCAATAAATCCCCAATCTCTTTTTCATCCTCAGCTATAAGAACCCGGATTTGTTTCATATAATGACACCTGCTTTCATTGTTTGAGAATTAGAAGTAATGTTATCGACTCAACGAGTATTCATTCTCGTTTTTATATGATTTATACATCTTATTTCAACGAAGAAGTTGGCATTTCTTCTACAAAATGCCAACTCTTTAAAGAATTATACAGTTTCAAATGATAATACTTCGTCAATAACTTTAGCATTCTTTTCAAGGATATCAGGATTTAGATTTGATAACATTTCCATATGTGTGCCGAATCCTTGAATTATTCTAAATTTCTTCTTGGTTGCACCTGACCAAAGCAAGATATTTTCCTCATCTTTTTCTTTTACAGACTTAATATAATTTATATTCCCATCAATCCTGCCATTAGTAATTGTACCTTGAACATATATATAAGATTTCATGATTAAATCTATTAAATAATCACTCACTAATTTCTCTAAATCTTTATACTGTTCAAGATCAAAATTATCGTACAGTTCTTTCTTATATTCTTCTTCTGTTAAAAGGTTTTTCTCAACATCTGTTCGATACGTAGAATCAATTAGGATTAGATCTTCGACTTCATATCCTTGCCTATTCAATTCTTTTGCTACATCAAATGCAAGCACTCCACCTGCCGAATAGCCAACTAACGTGTAAGGTCCTTCAGGTTGATGTTCTTTTATAATATTAACATATTGTTTAATCCGGCTTTCGGACTTAATGAAATTAAAGCTGAAAACTGAATATTTTTCCAAGTGCTTTGCTAATCCCATATATGCTATTCCTAATGAAGCGGCTGGTGGGAAGCAAAATAACTTTTTATCGCTGAAAGTTGAGCTGCTGAGCTGGATACAGTCTTCTGTATAATCTTTTAACAACTCTTTAGCATTTTCCAAGAATGTCGACAAGCTACGAATGGTAGGTTTATCAAATATATCTTTAAATGGAACTCTGAAATTCAGCTCTGTGTATAGCTTTGAAACAAATGTCATGACGTTTAAGGAATTAGCTCCTATTTCAAATAGATTGGTATTGATGCCTATTTTTTTGATATTGAGGATTCCTTCCCATATGTGAACGAGTCTTTCTTCTAAGTCATTTCTTGGAGGCTCATACCCTTTCCCTCTATCTAAACTTTCATTTGGAGCAGGTAAAATATTAATGTTAACTTTTCCATTCTCTGTCAACGGTATTTCTTCAAGGACAACAAAAGCTGATGGCACCATGTATCCAGGAAGCTCATTTGATAAATGGTTTTGAATTTCATTGATATCAGTTTCCTCTTTTAGAACTACATATGCACAAAGATACTGATTATCTCCATCTGCTCTTGCAACAACTATGGTTTCTTTAATTTTACCTGATTTCGCAATTTCTTTCTCTATCTCTCCTAATTCTATTCTATATCCTCGAATCTTTACCTGATGGTCAATCCTTCCCAAAAATTCTATGTTTCCATCTGGCATCCATTTTGCAAGATCACCTGTCCGATACATTCTTTCACTTGAAATATATGGATTGTACATGAATTTTTCAGCTGTTAGCTCAGGTCTGTTCAGATAACCTGCAGCAACACCATCTCCACTTATATACAATTCTCCTTCTATTCCTACCGGCAATACCTCTTGCTTGTTATCCATAATATAGATTTGGACGTTATCAGCTGCCTTTCCGATAGGTATTGAAGTCTCCTTATCTCGATTTAAATCATATTTATAAATCATACAGCCAACAGTTGTTTCTGTAGGTCCATATTCATTATAAATCTCAATATTATTATTGAAACTTTGACTAACCTCTTGTGCCAATTCAGACTTTAAATCTTCTCCGCCTAATATCAGACGTTTTATGCTTGAATTGCTGTTATCGATATCTTTTATCAAACTTAAATGAGAAGGTGTCAATTTTACGATACCAGCTTTATTTTCTTTAAATACTTTTCTAATCAGAGGTTCGTTCTCGTCATTTCCATAAACAAGAATTTTATTACCAGAAATTAAAGGCGTAAATATAGATGTTACAGTGAGATCAAATGAGATGGATGAATACAAGGCAAAATCTAGTGCTTCATCTTGTACGTATACCTTATTAGCCCAAGTTATATAATTGACTAAACCTTTTTGCGTTATCATCGCACCCTTTGGTTTTCCAGTAGATCCAGATGTATAGATTACATAAGCCAACTGATTAAAATTGCTGATACAATCTATATTATCAATAGAATATTTATAGAAATCTTCATCTAAAAACACTGTTTCTTTATTGAATTTTAACGAATCTTTATTATTTGTGAGTATAATATTTGTTCCACTGTCTTCTAACAGATACTTAATACGTTGTTCA
>NZ_BCVG01000028.1 GCF_001591625.1 Metabacillus fastidiosus NBRC 101226 | reverse complement strand
CTGATAGAAGTTTCACTTTATCATTCACTAAAATTATAGAAAGAAGTTCTAATTTATGGAAGAAGGCACATTTATGTATTATAGTATCATTAGTGTTACTGAAAAGAATATTCTGCTGGGGTGATGCCTTTATGAGAAATAGAAAAAGCGGCTATGGATGCCCGGAAGGTTGTCCTGTTGAATCAACATTAGATGTTATTGGTGGAAAATGGAAAGGTGTTATTCTGTATCATCTCCTCTATGAAAAAAAGCGTTTTAATGAACTAAGAAAACTTATGCCTGGAATTACACAAAGAATGCTGACTTTGCAATTAAGTGAATTAGAAAAGGATGGAGTTGTACATAGAAAGGCTTTTCCCGTTGTCCCGCCTAAAGTGGAGTATTCATTAACTGAATTCGGTAAAACTTTAGAGCCAATTATTATATTGATGGAAGAATGGGGAGAAAAATATAAAACAAGAATGAGAGAACAAGAAGAGGTTCGAAAATCTAACTGATTATCGGACCTCTTCTTCTCTTATAATTCTCCATCAACAGCGAGCGAGCTTGAACTTTTGGAAGTAGTTCCTGTAAAAAGAACCCTTCCCGCAGCGATAAACAGAGTAACTGCAGTTATTAATAAAAGAATAACTAGTACATTCCCCATTCCTGTCCCACCAAAAATAATGTTGTAATAACCTTCTGCAGCATATGTCGCAGGCAAATACTCGCCTAATCCTTGATAAAAGCTGGACAGCATTGCTCTTGGTACGATGACACCTGATGTAACGAGCTGAAGAGATAATAAAAGTATATTAAAAAGCATTCCGCCTTGACCAAATACAATGACAAACATCTGCGTTAAACTTAAGAAAGAGAAGAACACGAGCACCTGGAATAGTAAAAATTCAAAAATTGATAATTTAAGGTTCATATTAAAAATCTCTAAAAATAATAAAGTAATCAATGCCAGCAGTATAGATGCTCCTAAGTTAATAATTAATCTTGTCATAAAAATAGACCATTTTGAATAATTGCTTTTAAGCTTTGCCGCTACAATATTAATATTCATACTCATAATCATAGAACCGACATAGGAAGCGAGCACGACCATCATCGGTACCATTGTAACTGCAAAACCTTTTGCTTCATTTACTTTTTCGATTGACGGTTGTACAGGATGAATGTTTAATGACTGTATTACTTGTGAAATGTTTGCTGAAACATTTTTAGCCAATTCTTCAGAAGGCAATGTTGTTTTCATCTGTTCTGATAAATTAGATTGAATTATTTGCTGCTTATACTGGTATACATTTTCATTTATCTTTCCAGTAATATTTTTAGCAGCTCCGTCCATTATTTGCTTCGACATTGTGGGATTTGCTTCATTTATAAAATAATTAATTGAATTAGTTTCTCCTTTTTGCAAATTACCGGTGAAGTTTTCCGGAATTTGCATGACCATATCTAATTTCCGCTCATTCATTTCCTTTTTAGCAGTTTCAACAGATTCATATGTTTTCATTTGAAATGGAATTTGCTTTACTATTTCATCTGTATTAAAATACTCATCCTCATTAATGAATCCTATTTTCAGATCATCCGTCCGTTCTGATACCCCATCATATGCTGTCATCCATACGGAAAAGAAGATAAGTAAGAAAGCGAAAGCAACTGCTAATCCAATATAAGTTTCTGTGTGCTTAAAAAACTGCCTCATCGTTTTCATTTCATAGCCTCCCTTAATAGTATGTAAGTACATGCTTGCAAGTAGGATGAAAAAATTCTAGGGAGTTAAACCCCTAGCAAAAAGCTGAATGCTGTTTTTAATAAAAGCATCCTGAGAACCTGGAACAAGCTCTTGTCCAAAGCGTGCTTTAGAAATGAAGTAGCCGAAATTAAGCCAAATGAAATTCATCGCCTGAAACTCAATATCTGTTTCCACTATTTTTCCTCTTTTTTTCATCTCTGTAAAATAGGAAACCATTACATTTCTTAATTGCCTTGGAACTTCTATAATTGTTTCATTCATTTCTGGGAATAAACCTGCTTCTCTGAATACAATTAAAATTAGGTCTTTCATGTCCTCCATATAGGCATGATATCCGTGTGAAATGAGCAATAAATCATGTTCCAGTTCCCAAATCATTGCTTCATTAATTATTTTTTCAATCATTGGCGTATAAGAAACCTTTTGAAGAACTGCATCCATCAACCCCTTTTTATTCCCAAAGTGGCGAAAGATTGTTACTTCATTCACACCCGCCCGTTCTGCAACTGCTCGGGTTGTTGCTCCTTTATATCCGTGATCCCGAAATAATTCGATAAAAGCTTTAATTATTTTTTCTGAAGTATCATTTTGTTCTGCCATATTTACTCAGCTTCCAATCCTATGCAAGTGTTTACTTACATCATAAATGTAAATGAATTTACATGCATTGTCAAATACTAATTATTTTCTGTTACCTGTAGGATTGCTTCTTTCATTATATTAACCATTTCTTTCAGCTGCCCAGCCTCACTCGCAAACGGCGGCATAAATACAACAACATCTCCAAGCGGTCTTGTTAACATTCCAAGCTCTCTCATTTTTAATGTTGCTTTATAGCCGACTCTCTCCTGCCATGGGAACGATTCTTTTGTTTCTTTGTTTTTCACAAGTTCTATCCCGCACATTAAGCCTGCCTGCCGTATATTTCCTACATGGCTTAACTCTTTTAATTTTCCAAGTTCTTCTTCTACTAATAAAGCTTTTTCCCTCACTTTTCCTACTACATTTTCCTTCTCATAAATTTCTAAATTCGCTAAAGCTGCCGCACAGCCCAGCTGGTTTCCAGTATACGAATGACCATGGAAAAATGTCTTAAATTCTTCATATTCTCCGTAGAATGCTTCATATATTTTCTCTGTCGTAACAGTTGCGGCGATTGGGAGATATCCGCCTGTTATTCCTTTGGCCATTGTCATAATATCAGGCTGGACATTTTCATGTTCGACTGCAAACATTTTTCCTGTTCTGCCAAAGCCTGTTGCCACTTCATCTGCAATGAGAAGAATATTAAACTCCCTGCAAAGCTTTTCCACACCTTTTAGATAGCCTTTTGGCATAACATTCATCCCGCCTGCCCCTTGAATAATAGGCTCCAATGTAATGGCAGCTATTTCTTCATGATGATTAGCAAATATCTCTTTTAACTTTGCAAGCGCCTCGTCACGAATAAATGCTTCATCATGAGAGGAGTGACGATAAATAAGTGGAAAAGGTGATTTAATAGACTGGAACATTAATGCCCCATATACACGATGATAAAGATCAATATCTCCTATGCTAATTGCACCAACTGTATCCCCATGATAATTGTTTGTAAGTGTTACAAATTTCTTCTTTTTCGTCTCCCCAATATTTTGCCAATATTGATAGGCCATTTTCACGGCAATTTCAACAGCTGTTGCACCTGAATCAGAATAAAAAACTCTTTGTAAACCGCTTGGAGTTATTTCAACGAGTCTCTCTGCTAACTGAACAGCTGGCACATTTGCAGCACCAAGTAATGTAGAGTGAGCAATTTTATTAAGCTGATCCCTTATTGCTTCATTTATTTCCTGTTTCCTATGACCATGAACATTCAGCCATAAAGAGGAATAGCCATCTAAATATTCTTTTCCATAAATATCTTTTAAAACAATTCCTTCCCCGCTTTCAATGATAAGGGGGTCTCTTTCATAATCACTCATTTGTGTAAATGGGAGCCATAAATGTTTTTTACTTGAGTGAAGAAGCTGCTGTTCGTTCATATTCTAATCTCCTTTAACTGTAATGAAGATAAAATTTCATTCAGTAAATCATCATCTTGAAACAATTTTTCTACATTTTCTATGTAAGGGACTACTCCGAAAACAGGGATATTCGTTATTTTTTCAATCATCTTTCTATTATCCTGTTCAATGAGCTGATCTCCTTTTGTCACCCGATTCATAATGATACCCGCAACTTTTATTCCAGCCTCTCTCATTGCCATTACGGAAAGAATAGTATGATTAATTGTCCCGAGTCCCGCCCTTGCAACAAGAAGTACCGGAATATTTGCGTCTTTTATTAAGTGAATAATGCTATAGCCGTCATCGCTTAAAGGAACAATTAAACCGCCAGCTCCTTCTACCAATACGATATCATGCTCCTTTTCCAGCAATTTAATATGTTCTATAATTACAGAAGGATAAATGTGGATATTTTCTTCTCTTGCCGCCAGATGTGGGGAACTTGCTTTTTTTAATAAATATGTATTAATAGCTTTTTCATTCAACTCTGGCAATGCTTGTTTATAAATTTGTATATCTGGGGCAACTAGCTTCCCTTCTACTTCTAACGCCCCGCTCTGCACAGGCTTATAAGGAATAACCTTTTCTCCTTTTTTATGAAAATAAGCTGTTAATAGTGCTGTTACAACTGTTTTACCGACATCTGTATCGGTGCCGGCAATAAATAATGAAACCATTTAAACACCTCTATATGTTAACTAAATATATTTAAAAGTTAACATATCAGAAGCTAATATTCAACGATTACTAAAATTTACAAATTGGGTATGTGATGAAAAAGTGTCGTCTTTTGTGGATTATTTACGGTATTAATGGCAATTGGGGCAAACGTATCACCATACTTAATGATTTGAGTTACATTTCAATCCTAATGAAGATATAGACTAATAACAAAGAGCCCTTTTGGACAGATCATTTCTCTGACTAAAAGGGCTTTTTATAAGTAACTGTAAATTTTAATAACTAACCTCTCCCTGTACAAATTACACTTCGTTTTATAACTCAATATTATCAAAAGATTATATTAAGCTATCATGATGTCAATAATTTCTCCCGCTTCCTTAATTCAGAATCAATAGCACACCAAGATCTTTTAGCAAAGCAAATCGGAATAGCATTTTCTTGTGCTCTTCTTTTAATCATATTTGAAAGATTATGATTTATATAGTCAGTTAATATTAGTATCAAACCAACCTTTGTCGGTATTTCCTTTTTTGACATTTGTTTTTTTCTTCCATCCAAATGAATAATTTCTTTAAATCCTCTTCCCTCTAATTTCTTCGTTATTTTGTCAATATTATCTCCACCAACTACTAATAATGATTCCATGTTTTATCCTCCTTTTTGTAAAAAAATAGAGACCCCAACCTTTGCTTATAAAAGCAAATAGTTAAGGTCTCTAGTAATCTAGTCGACTAATAATTAAATTTATTATATTTAATATAAACATATTAAACCGATTAGTCAAGTATGAATTAAAAATAAATGAAAAGTTTGTCTCCTTCCTGCATATATTTTTAGGTAAAGGAGGGTATCTGCTTGACTAGTTCTCATTCTCTCAAACTCATTAGATATTTAGTTGCATATGTATTTATTATTTCCGGATTAATGAAATTAGTAGACAATGAATTAAGCAATTACTTTATTAGCTTAGGACTGCCGTTTCCAATCTATACAATGTATATTATTGTTATTTTGGAAATAAGCTGTGGCATTTTCATTTTACTTAATAAAAAAGTTCGACTTGCAGTAGTTCCATTAATTATCGTTATGATTGGCGCGATTTTAATAACAAAAGTGCCATCACTGCATTTAGGTCTTTTACAATTTTCTTTTAATGCGAGACTGGATATTGTTATGTTAGTATTACTATTTATTTTATACTTCAGATCACGTATTTAACTAATAATAAACGAGAAGAAACTGGCTTTTCAATTGCCAGTTTCTCCTGTCTAATATTCCAATTTATATATTAAAAACCGTTCATATAGATTATTTTCGGGAAGTTTAATCTCTTCTTTCAATTCAAAAGCAGTTTCATTTTCTAAAAAATACATATAATCATCTGAACTATAATATAAAATAAGCTCAATATCCCGTTTCTTTCGTTCAACTGAAAGCAGTATATTATTAATAATCCCTCTGAATATTTGAATGGAGAACGGGTTAAAAAAGTAAAAGCGGTTGTCTAATGGATTAATTTCGTATTCTTCTGCTAAACAGCAGTAAAAATGAATCTTGTCCTTACCATTTTTCCGTTTCCGTACATAGCGGTCGCGATTTTCAATTGCTTCTTTATAAAAAGTTTCATTCATTTCGATCCCTATAGCTGTTGCATTATACATATAATGAACAAAGAAATTTAACCGTCCCTTTCCACAGCCGAAATCAACGATATGGTCACTGCTCTTCAGCTCATATTGTGTGAATAGCTTTTCTAAAGCATCGTATGGTGTCGGCTCGTAACGATGGTAATGCATCGATTGATTAAATCCTTTTTGTTCTCCTGTTGTTTTTATATTAAGCATCGCATCATAATACTGTTCATTCATCTAGACATTCCTCATTTAAACTTGTATTAAAAGCAAAGAGCCTCCCTGTATCGAAAGGCTCTTTACATTATTTTATATAAATTCAAGATAATTATCCAATATGAATACTATGCTCGTTAAAATTCAATCCCTTTAACAGCCGGCACTCCGTCTTGATAATAATGCTTTACCTCAGTCATTTCTGTTACTAGATCCGCTAACTCGATAATTTCCTGTTTCGCATTTCTTCCTGTAATGACAAGATGCATATCTTCATGACGGTTCTCAATAAGATCAATCACTTCTTCTAGCGGGAGCACATCATCAATCGGAAACTTATCAATTGATAAGGCATTGTTTAGTTCGTCCAATATAATAAGATCATACTCATTTGAATTTACTTTCTCTTTTGCTAAAACCCAGCCTGCTTTCAATGCTTCACGATGTTCTTCAGGCGTCTTCGTCCATGTAAATCCGACACCTGTCTGAATCATCTCAATGCCAAGCTTATCTAAAGTAATTTTTTCACCATATGTCCGCTGCGGAGATTTAATAAATTGGATGATTAATACACGCTGCCCTCTTCCAATTGCACGAACTGCAAGCCCTAAAGATGCAGTTGTTTTTCCTTTTCCATTACCTGTATATAATAAAAATAATCCTTTTTTTCTTTTAGACTCTGCCATATGACATCTCCCGCTTTACAGCCATGTCGTCTTTTCTGTATAAGAAGTACGCTTGGAAGGCTTTAACTTATTTAATGATTCTTCATCAGGATAGCCGACAAAGATATTACCAATCACTTTTTTATTTTCAGGTGAACCGACGAACTCATGAAGCCTGTCATCGTGGACAAGACCGACACCTCTCGTACGCCAGACAAAGCCTAGACCAAGCTCTTCTGCCGCAAGCCACATCGAATGGATTGCACAGCAAACAGCGAATTCATTATCTTTTGTAGCATCTTCATCGTCTGGTACGATATCGCTCGTAACAACAATATGTACCGGTGTTGTTTTCACTACTTTTAATGAACTTTCTACTAAATGAGGTTTCGTTGGAAAACGTTCATTTAAGTATTCCTCTGCCAGCTGTTCATATCGCTTTTTCGCTTCTCCCTTTATTACATAAAAACTCCAAGGCTCTCTTAAACGGTCATTCGGCGCTAATGTTGCTGCTTCTAATAAGATTGCAAGCTTCTCATCTTCCACATCTTTATCGATATAATCTCTTATTGCTCTACGTTTTTTCAATATCTCTAACATGAATAAGACCTCCTGCTCTACTCTTTTTCAAACCAGTTTATTTTTTCACGCAGCTGAACGACATCCCCTACTAAAACGATTGCTGGATGTGTAATATTTTCTGCTTGTGCAATAGCCTCAATAGTTTCAAGCGTTCCTGTTACTGTCTTCTGCTTTGTCGTTGTTCCCCATTGAATAAGGGCGGCAGGTGTTTCAGGATTTCTGCCGTGCTTGATGAGCATATGGCAAATGTGACTCAGATTACCGACACCCATATAAAAAGCAATCGTATCAATTCCAGTCGCAAGCGCTGACCAGTTTAAATAATCGTTTCCTTTATCTTCCCTGCCATGGGCTGTAACAATTGCAAATGATGTTGCATGATCACGATGTGTTACCGGAATTCCGGCATATGCTGGTGCTGCAATTCCTGATGTAACACCCGGAATTATCTCAAACTTGATCCCGTTATTAGCTAAAATCTCTGCTTCTTCCCCTACACGGCCAAAAATACAAGGGTCACCGCCCTTTAAACGAGTGACAATATTTCCAGCCAATGCTTTTTCTACTAGAAGTTCATTAATCTGATCCTGAATAAGTTCATGCTTGCCGGGAAGCTTGCCGCAAAAGATCAGTTCTGCTCCCTCTTTTGCGTAATTTAATAACTCATCATTTATAAGTCTGTCATACAGAATGACATCAGCTTCTTTTATACATTCCATCCCATAGATCGTCATAAGCCTCGGATCACCCGGTCCTGCCCCTACTAAATAGACTTTTCCTTTACTCATTCATTTCCCTTCTTCCAAACTCTCTCATTTTTCCTTCGATAAAATCAATATCGACATGCTCTTTCACATGGTCTGCCAATCTATCAAACTCTCTTTCTCTTAAATCATTAAATAGGGGTCTGTCCTTAATCGGAGATAAGCCTTTATCTGCTCGAATTGAGTTCAGTAAAACTGTTCTAAATTCATCATTATGAAAAATGCCGTGGAAATACGTTCCAACGACTGTTTGATCATTGTTTTTACAGCCATCAAAATGGTCATCAACTTTAATAAGAGAGTCATATTGTCCAGTGAAAACAGTTTCTCCCATATGTATTTCATAACCGTCTATTGAAATCTTCTTCCCGTCATATATCAGTTCACCTTGTGAACGAACTGTCGTTTTATTAGCAGTCATTGCCGTATTAGCCGGTAAAAGAGCAAAGCCGTCTATTGATTTAGTTGCAGATTCCATTCCAAGAGGATCAGAAATCAATTCTCCAAGCATTTGATAACCGCCGCAAATTCCGAAAATCATTACTTTTTTCTCTTTATGAAGCTTTAATATTTCATCAAAAAGACCTGTTTCTTTTAAAAATAATAAATCATCAATCGTATTTTTACTGCCTGGTAAAATAATAAGATCCGGATCTTCTAATTGCTTACGGTTTGTTACAAAACGAATATGGCAGTCTTCTTCAGCTAAAAATGGATCAATATCAGTGAAATTAGAAATTCGAGGGTAGCGGATAACAGCAATATCGATATCTTTTTCACCAGTTTTCTTCGTGTCATAACGATCCAGCATAACAGAATCCTCTGCATCAATTTGGAGATTTGAAAGATAAGGAATAACACCGAGAACCGGTTTTCCAGTATATTCTTCAAACCATGTTAAACCGGATTCAAGCAGTTTTTTATCGCCTCTGAATTTATTAATAATGACCCCGATAATTCGGTCACGATCTTTTTGTTCGAGGAGCTGAAGGGTACCAACTAAGCTCGCAAATACTCCGCCCTTTTCAATATCACCAATTAATACAACAGGGGCATTTGCCATATGAGCAACCCTCATATTTACTAATTCACGATCATTTAAATTCACTTCAGCAGGACTTCCCGCACCTTCGATAACGACCCTGTCATACTGCTCGCCTAAAGTGTGAAGAGATTCGTTAATTAACTGCAGTCCCGTTTCAAAAAACTCACGGCGATAGGCATAAGCCTCCATATTTTTATAAGGAACACCATGTACGACAATTTGGGCTTGATGATCACGATTCGGTTTAATTAAAATCGGGTTCATATTTGTTGTTGCCGCAGTTTTAGCCGCCTCTGCCTGAACGCCTTGAGCCCGTCCAATCTCCTTGCCGTCTAATGTAATATACGAATTAAGCGCCATATTTTGTGATTTAAACGGGGTTGTATTATATCCCTCATTAGCAAAAATCCGGCAAAATGCTGTTACAATTACACTCTTTCCTGCGTCAGAATGTGTACCTTGGAACATAATAGGTAACGCTTTACTCATTTTCCCGATACTCCTTACAAGCAACTATCCAGTTTTCTACCATTTCAGGGCATGATGCAAAATGAAAATGAGTGTATCCCGCTACAACGTTTTTATAAAGGACTCCTTCTTTTTTCACGCCTCTCATCCCTTTTACTTCATATGCGTAATCTGTTATTTCTTCTGACGGATGGAATGTAGAATAATGAAATTCGTGTCCTTTCGCTTCTAACTCTCCTTTTAAAAGGAAGTTATCGCCTTTTATTTCTCTGTAGCCGAGTGCCGCTCTTTTTGTTTGCATACGGACAGAACCTTTTATAATACCGAGCATCTCAAATTGTTCCTTATCCGTCGTTTCAATATTTTCCGTTAAAAACATAAATCCGCCGCATTCAGCAAGTGTAGGAATTCCTCTTTCAATTGCCTGTCTGATCGATTGCTTCATTTCATGTTGTCCAGCCAACTCGGATGCAAATTCCTCTGGAAAACCTCCACCTAAATAAAGCCCTTGGACATTATCCGGCAGTACTTCACCTTTCACTGGGGAAAACTCCACTAATTCTGCACCAAATGCTTTTAGAAGATCTAAATTTTCCTCATAATAAAAATTAAATGCCGCATCTTTCGCAACAGCTATTCTCACTTGCGTGTCATATTTTTCCCCGAAAAAATTCGTCTCAATGCTAACTGGCGGTGCTTTAACTAATTCATATAATTGATCTAAATCAATTGATTCACTCACTAATTCACCGAGCTGATCAAAGAAAGGATCAAGCTCGCCGCGCTCAACAGATGGAACAAGTCCAAGATGACGCTCAGGAATCGATAATTCCGCATTACGCTTTAAGTAGCCAACAACAGGGATTTCACATTCCTTTTCAATCGCCGATTTCACAATTTTGTAATGGCCTTCACTGCCGACATTATTTGCAATGACTGCAACGATGTTAGGACCTTCCGCAAATACCTGGAATCCTTTTACGATCGCAGCCGCACTTCTTGCCATGCTTGCACAATTAACGACTAGTACAACAGGCGTTTCTAAAATCATACTAAGCTCTGCTGTCGTTCCACTGTTTGTTAATGGATTTTTCCCGTCAAAAAACCCCATTACACCTTCAATAATAGAAAGATCTGCACCACGACTGCCATTATAAAATATTTCTTTTACGACATCGTGATCAAGCATCCAGCTGTCAAGATTTCTGGAAGGACGCTTTGTCACAGCTTTATGATATGTTGGGTCGATATAATCAGGCCCGCATTTAAATCCCTGAACAGTGAGCCCTTTTTTCATAAAAGCGGACATAAGGCCGATCGTGAGTGTTGTTTTTCCAACACCGCTTCCGGTTCCCGCAATGACAAACCTATGATTGGACATATTTATTTCCCTTCTCTCAGTGTTCAATAACTGCAACTGAAATCGTTACATTACCTGACTTTTTCTTTACAATCTCCAGCTTATCAGAACCGCTGTATTTTTTAGCCGCTGGTTCACTTACACCGTAAGCACCTGTAAATTTATATACTGTATCTGACGGCTGCTCAATAGAAATCTCATTTAATTGTTTCGGAGAATAATAAATGAACTCCCAATTATATTTATTTGTAATTTCCAGCAGGCCCTCTTCATCTTTCTTTAAATCAATTGTGCATACTGCTTTTACACTATTTATAGAAAATTGAAGTTCATCTAATGTTTCTTTTATCACTGATTCAATTTCTTCCGCTGCCGTTCCTCTGTTACATCCTATTCCCAAGACAATTACTTTCGGGCGGAATAAAACACCGTTATCGAGGATTTTTTCCTCAGCTTCCGCTAATAGCCTGTGCGTTACAACTAATGCCCCGTCAATAGGCTGCTTCAGTGCTTCTTCAATGCTTTCATACTCTGTAATACTTTCCGGAAGAGGTGTATCATGATGCCACCAGTTTCTTTCACCGGATTCTCTTACGACAGCCACTCTTTCTTCATTCACGACAGATGCACTGACCGGTGTCAGCTTCTCATCAGACTCCCACGTCCAGCCGAAACGTTTTCCGAATAAATCTACTGGAATTGTTTTCTGTACGTCAGATGCAGTTGTAATAACTGGAACAGCACCAAGTAAAGCTGCAATTTCTGCTGTTAATTCATTTGCTCCGCCGATATGACCTGATAGCACACTAATAACATGTTCTGCTTTATCATCAACAACGACAACACCTGGATCAGTCTTTTTATCTTTTAAAATAGGAGCAATCATTCTAACGACTGCGCCTAAAGAAATAATTAAAATAAGGCCTTTATAATGCTTGAAAAGGGACGGCAGTAAAAGACGTACACTTCCTTGAAAGAGCTGAATCCCTTTCTGCTCTTCATCCCCTTTTTCAAACTTGCTCATATAATAAACATCAGATCCTTGAAAAATAGAACCTAGTCTTCTAGCTGTTTCAACGCCATGCTTTGTGATCGCAACGATAGCATAATCTCCGTTCTGACGAATAACGGCTTCTTCATTCTCTACTAAAGACAGGACCAATTATTTGACCCCCTTACGGAATCCATGTGTGAAGCTTTTATCATAAAGCTTTGAGCGGAAGTCCTTGGAATGAATGTCCTCGTCTAATGCCCAGCCTGCAAGGATCATTGCCTGCTTACGAATCCCGTTCTCTCTCATCGCATCATCCAATTTTTCAATTGTCGTACGGACAATTTTCTGATCTGGCCATGTTGCTTTATATACGACAACGACAGGTGTTTCTTTCTCCCATCCTGCTTCAATAAATTCTCTCATTACTTTTTTCGTTAATGTTGCAGATAAGAATAAGGCAACTGTACAATGATGGGAAGCAAGGTCTTTTAATTTTTCAAACTCAGGGACAGGCGTTCTTCCTTCTGCACGAGTAAGGATAACCGTTTGTGTTAAATCAGGAATTGTAAGCTCTGCACCAGCTGCTGCCGCAGATGCGAATACAGAACTAACACCTGGGATAATTTCTACTTCCACGCCTTCTTTTTTTAATAATGCAATCTGCTCCATAATTGCCCCGTAAACAGCAGGATCACCAGTATGTACACGAACGACTTTTTTTCCTGTCTTTAATCGGTCAACCATTAAATCAACCATTTCCTGTAAATGCATGCCAGCTGTTTTTAAAACTTCAGCTCCAGGCTTCGATTTTGCAATCAACTCCTCATTAACGAGTGAATCCGCATAAAGAACAACGTCTGCCTCTTCTAAAAGCTTTAATCCTTTTACTGTAATTAAATCCGGATCTCCCGGTCCTGCTCCGATAATTGAAAGCTTCATTTTCTCACCACCATTAATGTTAAATATTCAAGGTCTGCTCCATCTAGTTCATTAATATTCCAAACGATTTCTTCACTTGATGTTACCTTTGTTACTACAGATGCTTTATCCAGCAAATCAAGATCACGTAATACTTGAAGCATTAAATCTATTACTTTTGCAACCTTTATAAAAATGACACAATCATTCTCTTCGATTACTTTTCTCATTAAATCATAATCTTCTCTCGCTGGAATGATCGCAACATGATCATCTCCTTCAGCTAGAGGGATACCGAGTCTTGATGCTGCACCGTTGATTGATGAAATTCCTGGAATCATTGAAATTTCCACTTCAGGATGAGCACTTTTCATCATATTCATCATATGGATAAAAGTACTGTATAAAAGCGGGTCTCCCTCCGTTACGAAAGCAACATCTTTTCCTTGTGTCAGCTGTTCCCATACAAGTTCAACCGTTTCCGTCCACTTTTTCTCTAAAATATCAGGATCCTTCGTCATCGGGAATACAAGTCCCAGCATATCTTTTTCTTCAGGCTGAAAATAACAGTCAATAATTCGATGTGCATAGCTTTTACTTCCTCTTAATTTTTTCGGATATGCGATCACATCTGCTTCTTTCAATGTCCTAAATGCTTTTACTGTAATGAGTTCAGGATCTCCTGGTCCAACCCCGACTCCATATAATTTACCGATCATTATTAACTCCCTCTCTTAGCCGTAATAATATATATTGGGTTTAAAGCATCAAATCTAGTTAAATTTAAAATTGGTTTGCTTCGTGAAATTTGTGCAAGAGTAATCGTCGTTTCAAAGCCATTTTGTTTAAAAGCCTGCAATGCCTCTGACAAGTTTTCAATTGTTACTGCATTTAAGACGATTCTTCCATTTTCCTTAAGTCGTTCACAGCAGATAGATAGGATAGCTTCCATACCGCCTGCAGTACCACCTATAAACACGGCATCCGGATCTTTAAATTCATCTAATCTTTCCGGTGCTTTCCCATGAACTGCTGTAAAATCTGTT
This sequence comes from Metabacillus fastidiosus NBRC 101226, assembly GCF_001591625.1. Classification (GTDB taxonomy): domain Bacteria; phylum Bacillota; class Bacilli; order Bacillales; family Bacillaceae; genus Metabacillus; species Metabacillus fastidiosus. Next base: position 23,318 of record NZ_BCVG01000028.1, on the reverse strand, counting down.
CGGAACTTTTTCATGTTCTGTAAGCAGTTTTCTAAATCAGCTTCATTTTTCTCAACAGCAAAAACTTCTCCTTCTGTTGCGATACGGGCTGCCTCGATTGCCATTGAGCCTGTACATGTTCCGATATCCCAGACGACAGTTGTTTTCTGAAGGTTTAAAGCACCAATACTTAACGTTCGAATTTCTTTTTTTGTAATAAGTCCTTTATCAGGCTTTCTCTGAATAAATTCCTCATCTTCAATTCCGATTGACCATTCAGGACCTTTTTCTGTTCTTTTTAAAATAACGACATTTAATGGTGAAAACTCTGCTTCCTTCATTTCATCTAAAGTAAACCATCTGTACTGCTCATTTTCACCGCCGATATTTTCTGCAACAAATGCTTTATATTCTGTCATACCAAAGGTAAGAAGATATTCAGCGATACGGTTTGGACTATTTTCAACATCTGTAAGCAATGCTATTTTCGCACGCCCGTCCACTCTCTGTGCGAGTCCTTTCATGCTTCTGCCATGAACACTTACGAAATAAGCATCTTGCCAGCTTTCCCCCATTTTCGAAAAAGCAAGTTGAACAGAACTCAAATATGGATATACTTCTATATTTATTTTGCTGGAAAGATAGCCGCCAATTCCGTAAAAAAGCGGGTCACCTGACGCTAAAACAACAGTTGGACGATTTTCTTCCTGTAATCGTTCAACAATTGCTTTTAAACCACCCTTTACAGTGATCTTCTCTCCTTGATAATTCGGGAAGAAAGCTAAAACTCTCTCACCACCAACAAGCACTTCACTTTCCTCAATCCATTGTGCATATTGCGGCAGTAAGCTTTCTTGACCGTTATCTCCTATCCCGATTAATTTAATCGATTGATTCAATGCCAACAGCCCTTCCTAGTAATTGTCCTTTTAACGTATAAATGGCAGTTTCCATTTTGATTCCGCCTTTTACTTCTTTTAATGCAGAATGACAGCATGCCACACAAAGTTTATTAAAAAATTCATCATGATTCGCCTCGAGCATCATATCTCCGACTTGGGATGCTGTATTCGCATTTTCAATCTCGACCGCAAGCTCTTCTGATGCCCCGACACTGCGAGCAATTTCTGCTAGAAAACCAAAATCGATTGGCGCACTTTTTGAATGAACCATCATGACACCTTGGGCCACTTTCGAAAATTTCCCCATCATTCCAACTAGAGTCACTTTTTTAATCTCTTGTTTCTTGCACTGTTTTAATGAGAAACCTACAAAGTCACCCATTTCAATGAATGCTTCTTCTGGTAAATCTGGAAGAAGCGCCATTCCATATTTCTCACTTCGGCCGCCTGTCGTTAAAACGAGATGATCACAACCGCTGGCTTTTGCGACACTAATAGCTTGAACAATACTTGCCATATAAGCAGAACTAGAAAAAGGAACAACTGTACCTCTTGTTCCTAAAATCGAGATGCCGCCTATAATTCCAAGCCGGCCATTTAATGTTTTTTTCGCCATTTCTTCACCCTCAGGTACAGAAATAACGACTTTCACACCTCTGTTTATTTGAAACTCTTCTAATGTCTCTTGTACAGTCGTTATAATCATTTTTCGCGGCACTGGATTAATTGCCGCTTCACCGACTGGAACAGGAAGACCCGGTTTCGTCACACGTCCGACCCCGACCCCTCCGTCCAAAACAATACCTGGTGAATCTACAAAGCTCACTGTTGAAATGATAAGTGCCTGATGGGTTGCATCAGGGTCATCCCCTGCATCTTTAATCGTTTCACAACTTGCTGTATCTTTCGTTATTGCACATTTTTCAATCGTAAAAGTAGCATCGCGGCCAATCGGTAAATGAATCGTCGCATTCTCCTGCTCTTCACCCGTAATTAATGCGATTAACGCTGCCTTTGTTACAGCTGTTGCACATGCCCCTGTCGTATAGCCATGTCTCATTTCAGATGGATCTTTTTTCACTTTCTTTTCCATTATTTCACCTGATCAGCTAAAATAGAAATCGCATTTAAAGCAGCAACTGTAACCGTACTTCCACCTTTCCGGCCAACATTCGTAATAAACGGAACGTCTGTAATTTTAGCCAATTCTTCTTTTGATTCTGCAGCTGAAACAAAGCCTACAGGCATTCCGATAATTAAATCTGGTTTAGCAATTCCTTCTTTAATTAAACGAATAAGTTCTAATAAAGCTGTTGGTGCATTTCCGATCGCATAAATACCGCCTTCATTTTCACGAACTGCTTTTTGCATCGAAATAATTGCTCTCGTCGTATTTTGACGCTTCGCTTCTTTCATTACATCTTCATCTGAAATATAGCAATGCAGATCACCGCCATACTTTTGGAAACGTTTTTTACCTGTCCCACTTTCGATCATTTGAACGTCTACTATTACATGTCTTCCTTTACGGATCGCATTAATTCCTGCTTGGATTGCATCCCCATTGAACATAACACTTCTTCCTAACTCAAAATCCGCAGAAGCATGAATAATACGGCGTACGACCATCCATTCTTCTTCTGAAAAATCATGTGCACCCATTTCTTCTTTAATAATTGAAAAGCTGTAATCATAAATCTTATCTGGCTCAATTGTTAACGGTTTAAAATCTGTTTTGAAATCCATTTTATTTTCCCCCTAATTGTTTATTCAAATTGGTAATAATATCTGTAAAACTTGAGTAGACATTTTGATAATTAACATCCGGACGGGCAATCATAATTGTTTCAATGCCGCACTCCAAAGCAGCTTCCAGCTTTTCATCGACAGAACCGACTTTGCCGCTTTCTTTCGTAATCATTAAAGTAACACCGTATTGGTTATACAGTGCTTTATTTAATTCTTTTGAGAATGGACCTTGAATTGCCACAATATTTTTTTGCTCAACACCTAGCTGTGCGCATTTTTCCATATTATCAATACGTGGAAGCATTCTTGCAATAAGTCTTGTATCTTCTAAACCTACTAATTCTTTTGAAAAAATCTCGAGCGTCTTACTGCCGGTAGTCAGCATAATAACACCGCGCTTTTTTGCCGCAAGCTTTGCTGCCTCTTCATAATCATGAACGATAATTAATTTATCATCATGAAATTTCTGGCTTTCCCGCTCATAACGAATATACGGAACATCGGCTTCTTTTGCTGCCTCGATCGCATTTTTCGAAGCTTCTTCCGCAAAAGGATGGCTCGCATCAACCACTGCTTGAAATCCTTTTTCAGCAATTAACTCACTCATATCTTCTGCTGTCAGCCGGCCGATTTGCGTATTAATTCCTGCTTCCTGTAAACTTTTTGCTGCTGATTCTGTTACAACTGTTGCAAGAACTTCTAAACCTGTCTTATTCAGTTCAACTGCTAATTCCCTTGCATCACTTGTACCTGCTAAAAACAAAATCATTTTGATGTCTCCAGCTCGTGATCATGATGATGGTCGTGGTCATGATCGTGATCATGGTGGTGATGATGACCGTGATGGTGTCCATGGTCATGATCGTGGTCATGATGATGGTGATGGTCAATATGTTCCATCGCTTCGATTCTGTAGACACATGTATCACAGTTCATTTTCACTTCATCTTGCAGCGCTTCGTTCACACGATCCATTAAAATAGTTTCAAGTTTAGAATGGAAACCGAAATAACCTGCTAATTTAAATTCAATTGATGGATATTTTTCCTGAAATTCTACGATCATTTCTTCTAATCTTTTGATTAAAATACCAGTGAATAAAAAGTAAGGAAGAATAATGATTTTCTTGGCACCAAGTTTTACACATCGTTCTACACCTTCGTCGGTAAGGGGGCTCGTCACACCCATGAAAGCTGTCTCTACTAAACTAAAAGGTGTTTTCTCCCAAAGTAGTCTTGTAATCTTATATAAATCGCTGTTGGCATCCGCATCACTGCCTCCTCGTCCAAGCAGTAAAACAGCTGTCTCTTCATCCGGCGTTTCGCTGTATTCCCCAATTTCTTCAATTCTTGTTTTTAAAATTTCAATTGATTCTAAATGAATACCGATCGGTCTGCCATATGTAAACTTAGCGAGCGGATATTTTTCCTTTGCTTCATCTATTGCAGCAGGAATATGAATTTTTGAGTGTCCCGCCTGCAAAAGCATAATCGGGATAATGATAACATGTGTTGCTCCCTTACTTATACAGATATCAATTCCTTCATTTACCGTTGGATGCACGAATTCTAAGTAACATGTTTCAACTAATAAATCTTTATCAAATGAAGGCTTCATCTTTTCAATGAATGCTTTCACCTGTTCATTTCCTTCAGCGTCACGACTTCCGTGTCCTATAAATAAAACTGCTTTCATCTGTTTTCCTCCTCTATTGTATTAATCACCACATGGTGCCGGTTCAAGTTCAATTTTCGGTGTCATATCCTGATATGTGTAACCTTGAATGTTCTTCACACGTTTAAAGAATTTAAATAAACGTTCATTCGGATGACCTTTTTCTTTGTATTCCTCTACAATTCTTTCAATTAAAGGAACAATTTCTTCTGATTCTATCCCTTCAGCAACAGGCTGACCAGGATGTGCAGTTCTTCCAACTGTTTTTCCGCCTAAAAATAAATCAAATTTCCCTTTTCTAAATACAAGTCCAATATCTTCATGCACTGCTCCGTAGCAAGCCATTCCACAGCCGTTAAAACCGATCTTTAATTCTTTCGGAAGCTCCATGCCACCTAACCTTTCATGTAATTCTTCTGCATAAGGAATCGATTCCTTCTTCTCGCAATCACAGAAATCACATGCTTTTATCGTTAGGACATCTCCTAAAGGAAGAAGAATCAACCCTTCGGCGCGTAATCTTCCTGTAATTTCATCAGGATTTGAAGTGTAGACTTGCAAATTGATTTGATGGTCCCTTGTATAATCAATTCTTCCTTTTTCCCCTACAACTTCTGCCATCACCATGAGCTGACGCGGTGTAAATCTTTTACTTGCTATCCCTGGGCTTACGCCAAGTTCGAAAATAGATTCAACCTCTTGTTTTACATAGGTTGTTTTTGTCTCATTCTTCGTTTGTGTATGACCAAGTGATAATAATGCTTGTTCAGCAATTGCGCGTGAAGTAATTTTTTCCTCTTTTTTTATGGGAGCCGCTGCCTCTGTTGCTTTTGGGAATTCCTCTTCCTGTTCTAAAGCCCACGGTTCATTCTCTTTTTTCAGCCGCTGATGCGGTTTTAAAGGCTGTTCTGTCTGGCCCAATGTGTATTTTCTTTGATAGCCGCGAGGAGTAATCATAAGATCATCGTATAAAAATGTAGAAGAATTTCCGATAATAACAGTCGTTAACATGCCGATATCATGATCAAGCATTTCTTTTAAATTTGTTATAACGACTTGTTCCCGCTCACGATAAGCACTTTTCACAAGTCCTACAGGAGTATCCGGGGAACGATAAGATAATAGAATCCTCTGTGCCTCAGCAATCTGCCTCGTTCTGCGTCCGCTCTTTGGATTGTATAAAGCAATAACAAAATCCGCCTGTGCAGCAGCATCGATCCGTTTCTCAATTAAACTCCAGGGTGTTAAATGATCGCTAAGACTAATCGTACATGCATCATGCATAATCGGAGCCCCTAAAATAGATCCACAGGAGTTAATCGCAGATACTCCAGGGATAACTTCCACTTCCACCCCTGTTTTCCGGTCCCATCCTTTTTCGACTAATACTTCATAAACGAGCCCTGCCATTCCGTACACACCGGCATCACCACTTGAAATAACAGCTACCTTTTTACCTTGTTCAGCTTGCTTAACAGCTTCTTGAGCACGTGTAACTTCTTCTGTCATCCCAGTACTTATAATTTCCTGATCCGTTAATAAGCCCTCGATTAGTTCCACATATGTTTTATAGCCAATAATCATATCACTTTCTTGTAGTGCTTCCTTAGCACGCTGTGTAATATGATCAAAACTTCCAGGACCAAAACCAATGACAAGCAGCTTTCCAGACATACTATGTTCCTCCTTCATTGTTGCACTTTAGCTTTCTTTTCGACTCCAGATATAGAATCTGAGCTTTCTGGCGCACAAAATGATCCATTCTCATATGTATAAATGACGGAATCATTCATTATTTTTCCTTCTATTAAATGTTCTTTCACCATTGTTCTCGCCAGTTCAGGTGTAAATTCTTTATACCAAGTCCCCTCAGGATAAACGATGACGACTGGTGCATCTTTACAGCGTCCATTACAGCGGGTTCTTGATGTATGTATCACTTGATCTAAATCCAAATTCGTAATTTCACTTCGAATTGCCTCTGTTACATCTTCCGCGTCTTTTTTCATACAGCTGCTTCCATTACAAATAAGAACATGATGATTTGTTTTTTCTAAATTCCATGTAGCCATGAAATCGGCTCCTTTTTATATTGCTAATATTTTTAAAGAAAAATAAAAAGCACCCCTATTCGAATAGAGGTGCGGAAAATTGTCAAATACATTTGTATCACACATGATCAGCACTTCTTCCTATAGCCCGTAGGTTTTTTGAAGTGTATCATTACAAGGCAGGTTTCCTGACTTTGAATCATCATTTCATTGTGTCTTCCCAATTAATATTAGTGACATCATACAATGAAACTCCTCATTACAGTGGCGGGTACCGTGATAGACTTTCACTATCTTCCCTCTTACTATTAGCTTTGAAAAGCTAATACACCTTGCAATATATACTATTTAGTTTTAGACAAATAAAAAAACCGCTCCAGGGAAAATGAGCGGCAGAAACGATGAGCCAAAATAGAATATATCAATCTATTTTACGCTGTCATTTCAATTTCTCACTCCCCGAAGAAATACTGAAACTTACATAAACTAAGACAGGTCTCCTGACTCGTGCTTTCTCCTACTTTGAAGCCTTCCCGTATATATTTATACAGTGGCTATTTCATTTCGTCTGCACTTACAGTTGCGGGGGCAGTTCCGGATTATGCACCGGATTCCCTATTAAGCTCTATTTGGCATCTTAATTTACTAGCTATATGAAAATATATAATTTAATTTTTAATTGAATACATTTAGTATTCTATCGGAACATGGTGGACAATGCAAGGGTTTATAAGCCTAGTCTCTATAAAGTGAATACGCCTAAACCCCATCTACTTCACTACATTACATTAAAAAGAGTCTAAAACTAATTTAGCTTCTTTTTGAAAATCCTAACGATTAATCAGTAACAAGAATCCGAGGAGATGTTTTATTAATTATTTTAGAAGATACCCATGAACCGAGAACTGCTGAAAGTACGCTCACAACTGAGAATAAAATAATTCCCGACCAATTTAAAACTAAAGGGAAATGAACAATACCGTAATTAGAAAGAGTACCTTCAAGGACAATCGGCAATACATAAATACCGGCAAATATACCGAAGAAAGAACCAGTTGCTGAAAGAACAGCAATTCCTCCAGTTACAGACGCTCTAATCCTATTAGAAGTCATACCGATAGATTTATAAATACCATATGTTTTACTTTCCTTTCTAATATTAATACGGCAAATACTATAAATAATAATGAAGGTTACCGCTATAAACAGCAGACACATCATACTCATTGGTATAATTAAAACAGATATAGCTTCTTTAAAGACTGTGTCTAATAGTGTTTGCTGTGTGTATACTGTTAAAAATTTCTTGTATTTCATATTTAATTCATTAACAAAACGATCTGCTTCTTTATTATCTTTTAAATTTATATAGCATGTTCCCACATCACTGTAATCAGGCAAATATGCTGTTATCACATCTGATTTGATTCTTACTGAATTAGACATATTTGAAATCGCCTGGTAAATTCCTGTAATAGTAAACGACTGTCTTTTACCATCTATATACAATTCTAAAATGTCACCAACATCTTTATTAAATTTTTTTGCTACATTAATACCAAGTGCTATTTCATTTTTATTTCGCGGATTCTTTCCTTTCAGCACTGCAAACCCAAGTTCATCATAGTTTCCTTCGATAATGTTTATACTTATATTCATCGACTCCATATTTTGATCTCTTGGAGGAATAGTTCCATTTTTTTGGCTGAACCAGCCAATATTCTTCACCCTTTTATCATGTAATAAATCTCTTTCTAAATCTTTTTTCGAAAATACTTCTTTATTAAAAATGGTACCCGCAATATTTGATGAATCATACCCCCATAATGGTGCAGTCTGCTGAAGAGAAATAATACTGTTAATAAGAGTAAAGCCAAAAACAAGTACAGCAGAAGTGATCATTGTTAAAATAATCATCAAAGCCGAGCCTTTTATATTTTTTAATATATTTCTTAAACCGATCATAAAAACAACTGAATATTTGCTTCCATTACTTTTTGTTAAGCTGAAACGGCTCGTCATTTTACTATTTTCCAGTTCTGACATACCATATTTAATAGCCTGTACCGGCTGTATAAAACGCACTTTATTTGCATAAATGAGCACATAAGCAATGATAATTAAAAGCACTCCAGCTCCTACTACGAAAGAAATATCAGTTCCTTGAATAACAATTTGTGATTTTTCCGTTTTTAAGTTGGATAAGGAGCTTTCCACTATCATCCGGGACATAAAATGACTGAAAATCAAACCCGGAATAATCGAAATAATAGTCAAAAAAGCATATTGAGCGACATATGTGCTTATTATTTTAATTGATGATAAGCCTAATGATTTCAGAACACCGATTGTTTTATAACTAGCTAAAATAGCATCTGAAATAGTAAATCCAATTGTAAATAAAGCGACACCTATCATAATAATTCCAAGAAAAATCATGATAAATCCAATTATTTTATTAATAATGAGATAAAATGATGATATTCCTTCAAATTCTGTTTTCAATTCAACATAAGCTGTGCCGAGAAATTTCTCAAAATTACTCCATTCTTTCACATTTTGATCATAATGATCGAATCTAAGACCCATCATGTACATGTCCTTACCTTGCATTGATTGAACATATTTTCTGTAGTCTTGGGTATTCATCCATATCCTAGCATTAGTGGTAAAAGGTGCTCCAAACGGAATATCAACAACAACTGCTGATACTTTTAACTTAAAAGCATTTTCACCTGAATTAAATGTAAGATTATCCCCTATAGAGATACCATTAGAATATGCTAAAGAAGTCGGTATCCATATCGTACCCTCTTCAGGAATCAGCCTTTCCTTCCCTTGGGCAAAAATAAGTTTATCAACAGCAAAGGGAACATTTGGTGTTTCCATCATATGTGCATATAAATTTGGAATTTCCTTGTCTTTGTACACTGTTCTGGACAAATTACGATACCGTATCAGTTCAGACACTTTCACCCCATCTTGTTCTTTCCACCACTGATGTACTATTTGCGGATCATGCAATCCCTGTTCAAACTGAAGCAATTGATGGGAACCATTTGTTTTATTATGCATGTCTTCAAATGAATTTTCGTTATTTAAAATAACAACAATGGAAGTTGTAAGCAGTATCGTTGCCAGCATAATAAGTATTGCTGTTAATCCATTTTGAATTTTCCTCTTTCTTATATTCGATAATGCGAGCATCCATACTGTGTACATGATGGTCACTCCCTCTCCGAAACATAAGAAAATATAACATTTTCTCTGTCCTGAGTATTATCCCCTTTGTACTTCTCAAACTCCAATACACCGGCAATTTTCCCATCCTTAATAAGAATGAGACGATCTGCTCTGCATGCTGCCTTTATATCATGAGTTACCATTACAACAGACTGCCCTTTACGATTCATTTCAGTTAAAATATCCAAAACAGCGACACCCTGATCATAGTTCAAACTTCCTGTCGGTTCATCAGCGAATATAACAGCTGGTGAATTAATTAATGCCCTTGCAATAGCAGCCCTTTGCTGCTGTCCTCCGGAAGTTTGAGATGGAAGACGGCTGCTCTGTTCTTCAATATCCATTGCCTTCATAAGTGAAAGTGCTTTACTGTACACTTCACTTTTCGACCTTCCTGCAATATATCCCGGCAAGGTAATATTCTCTAATATTGTGAGATCAGGTACTAAGTTTATACTCTGATAAATATAGCCGATTTCCTCAGCTCTAAAATTTGCAATCTTCTTCTCTTTAAACTTATCAATACGCTTCCCATTAAAATACACTTCTCCGGCGGTTATATTATCAAGACCGCTTAAAAGATAAAGAAGCGTAGATTTTCCTGACCCTGAATTCCCCATTATGACGGTGAAATCACCTTCATATATATCTAAATCAATATTTCTAATTGCATGAAATTGTTCGCTGCCTGTTGAATATGTTTTACAAAGATTCACAGCATTAATAATTGGCTTTTTTGTCATTATTCAGCCCTCCTAGTTAGAATGATATATTCATTGTATAGGGCAGTTATTGAATAAAAATTATCGAAATATTAATAAATTATTACTGTTATTATCTAACATAAAGGGATTGAAAAATAAAAAACCGTTCCGCTCCCTTTTAAACTTTTAAATGAGATTTGTCCATTATGAGATTCAATAATGTATTTACAAATAGAAAGACCTAATCCATAGCCTTCATTCCTTTGTCTATGATGAAGCCCCGTTTGTCCTTTAAAATAGCGCTCAAAAATAAAAGGCATGTCTTCCGGAAGAATGCCCATCCCTGTATCAGCTATCGTTACTTTCAGATCCTTTTCCTCCTGCTGTACTGTGACACTTATACTATCACCCGGGGAAGTATGCTTTAGAGCATTTGCAATAAGATTAGAAATAACCTGCTCTAATCTGTGCTCATCTACATTAATTAAAACATCAGGAATTTCTTCTGGTTCTATAAAAGTAATACCGCTCGTCTGAACGAGATGACCAATAGGCTTTAAAATTCTCCTAAATACGGCTTTGCTATACTGTTCTGTCGGATTGACAGACACCTGTCCTAACTCTCTAAGAGCATGCAATAAAAGATCTTCAACTAATCTCGCCATTTTATCCGTATTCACTTGCATTACTTTCACATAGCCCATCATTGATTCTTGATCTGGGCACACTCCGTCAATGATTGCATCAATGTAAGCTTTCACAGTAGTCAAAGGAGTCTTTATGTCATGAGAAATATTAGAGATCAGCTCTTTTTGTGCATTTTCCTGCTCATCCCTGCATTTGCTGAGATGTTTAATCTCCATTCTCATCTGATCAAACATTGCATAAACTTCTCCTATTTCATCCATTTCTTTATATTGTGCCTTTTGTTCATAGTCACCTTTTAAAATAGCTTCTGAATAATCTTTTAATCTGCTGATCGGCAGAATAGTATGATATTTAATTTTGTTTCTTAAGACAGACAGTAAAACGAATAAAATGATAGAAAAGAAAGCGATGATTATGTAAACAGCAATATTTACTGTATGAGACTTTTTAATTGAAACAATATTGGAGGATATCATAAAAATAGCATTCCCAACCTGAACTTTTGTTTGATCATCCACAATAGGAAAGGCAATTTTCACATGATCTTTGTCTATTCTTGAAGTGTATAAATCATAATGAACAGCATTTTTCATATCAATCGTTTGGATAGATTGTTCTTTTGAGGAAGTAAATATAATCTCTCCGTCCAGCCTTGCCACTGCTACATTTATTCCGCTCTTTTCACATATTGCTTGAAGAGTATGCTGAAGCTTTGGATCATCATGAAGATGCTCATAATACTGCCCCAAGTAAAGCATAATGTCACTCACTTTTAAACGTACCTGATTAATTACATAATCAGGTGGAGATTCACTTTCATTTTTAAAGCCGTCAAAAAATAAGTAAGCTGCACCTCCCGTCATAATAACGATACAAATACTAGCCGCAATTAACCATCCTTTAATCCATTTAGTTAAATACATTTATTTCTCCAATCTCACTCTTCATCAAAACTGAATTTATAACCGACACCCCATATTGTTTTAAGATATTTAGGGTTTGACGGATCAATCTCGAATTTCTCTCTTATTCTTCTAACATAGACAGTTATCGTATTCTCATCTCCATAATTTGTGTATCCCCATACTGCATCTAATAACTGAGTTTTAGTAAAAACCTGATTCTTATGTTTTGCTAAAAAATATAAAAGTTCAAATTCTTTTGCTGATAATGAAACAGCTTTGCTGTCTACAGTCACTTTATATGCACTTTTATCAATAACATTTGTGCCAAACTGTAAAATGGAGTCATTTTCTTTTTTCTTTTCCAAACTTTCAAATCTGCGTAAATGAGCATTTATCCTTGCGACAAGCTCAGTAAAGGAAAACGGTTTTGTCATATAATCGTCTGCACCATATCCAAGTCCAAGAACCTTATCGGTATCGCTTCCCCTTGCACTAAGGATAAGAATTGGTGTATCGACTTCCTCACGAATTTGACGGCAAAGTTCAATCCCATCTATATCAGGAAGAGTTAGATCCAAAATAATAAATTCAGGATTTAACGTATGAATAAGATGCCATGCATCCTGTCCATTTTCAGCAATAGCAGTTTCATATCCATTGATATTTAAATAATCCTTTACTATACGAGCAATATCTATTTCATCTTCAATAATGAGTATTCTTCTCTTCATCATTCATCCAACCCGTTCTCATTGTTTTTATAGTTTTAGTTTATCATTAAGGAGAGATGTTTCAATATTTACTAGATTAGTAACATTTAAACAGATATAAAGGATAAGTTGAGAACTATTTAAAAACATATACTGCAATATTAGATTATTATCTTCATTTGCTTATTGATTAAAAATGAATTAAAATAAATCGGAATGGTTATTATTTAAATTAACTAGCCAACGAGATAATCTTCATCAAATTTCTCTTTACTTAGGAGGCTTGCTATATGGCTACATGGAATTTAAGCAATACAAAACATCATATTCTTATTTGTAATGGCAGCAGTTGCAACCGGGCTGGAGCAGAAGAACTTACTAGAGCTCTCCGCCAGGAGATTTCAAATCGGGAAGCAGATAATACGATCCATACAACACGTACACTTTGCAATGGAAGATGCCATGACAAATGCGTTGTAATCGATTATCCAAAAGGAGTATGGTATATCGATTTAAAACCGGAAGATGCCTCCTCCTTTATTTGCTCCCTTCTCGCTGATAAGAATTACGAACAGAAAATAAGCCATTCATTTGACGGGCAAAGTTTCGAACGTACACCTGAAGTAGTCACTGGTATTTTTAAAAATAAAGAAAAAGTGAAGAAAGTATCAAAAATTATATGAATGGAGAAAAAGATGATGACATTTATAAAAACAAAAAAGATTCCTGTCACTATTTTAACTGGATATTTAGGAGCCGGAAAAACAACTCTTTTAAATCGTATATTAACAGAAAAACACGATCAAAAAATCGCAGTTATTGTTAATGAATATGGGGAGATAGGAATTGATAATCAGATAGTTGTAAATTCAGACGAACAGATTTTAGAAATGAATAATGGCTGCATATGCTGCACAGTAAGAGGAGATTTAATTCGTATTTTGCGAACTCTTATTTTTTCAATGGAGCAGGGTGAGGTGAATTTTGATCGAGTATTAATTGAAACAACCGGTCTTGCTGATCCAGCCCCTGTTGCTCAAACTTTCTTCATGGACGAATTATTATCAGAAGAATTTGAGGTAGACAGTATCGTCACAGTAGTAGATAGTAAGCATATTACGAAGCATTTTGATGGCCATGACGAAGCACAGGAGCAAATTGCTTTTGCTGATACAATTATTTTAAATAAAACAGATCTTGTAGGTGATGAACAGTTACATACGGTAGAACAGCGGATTACAAATATGAATCCTGCAGCTAAGAGAATTCATTCCCAAAATTGTAATGTAGATTTAAATGAAATTCTAGGTATTCATACATTTGATGTAAACCATAAGCTTGAAATCGATCCACACTTCCTGGATGACCATCATCATCACCATCACGATGATAAAGTATCCTCCATTGCATTCAGGGAAGAGAAGCCGCTTGAATTAGATAAAGTAAATCGCTGGATGAGTTATCTTATTCAAGAAAAAGGAGAAGATTTACTGCGTTATAAAGGAATTCTTCATATAAAAGGAATAGAACATCGTCTATTATTCCAAGGGCTTCATATGCTTTTTTCAGGAGTACCCGACCGTAAATGGAAACAAGATGAAATACGGGTGAGCGAGCTTGTATTTATCGGGAAAAATCTCAATAAAAAAGAACTTGAAGAACAATTTAAAAATTGTATAGCAAAATAGCATTTTAAATTATCTTCACAATTCAGGGAGGGGGATTTCCTTACAATGATTGATACCCTTTATCGGCAAGTTATTATGGAGCATTATAGAAAGAAAAGGAACTTTAAACAACTGCAAGGGGAAAACGTAAGACAAGTGTATTATAAGAACCCTACTTGTGGGGATGTAATGACCTTGTTTCTGGACATTGAACATAATTACGTAAGAAAAGCTGCTTTCCTTGGTGAAGGCTGCAGTATTAGCATGGCATCTGCATCGATGATGACGGAACTAATTGAAAATAAATCATTAAAAGAGATTTCTTCATTAAGAAAAGCATTTGAACAATTAATTCGTCATGGAAAAATTACAGATAAAGTTGATTTAGGTGACAGCTTATCACTTCAAGGGGTACATCATTTAAAGGCAAGACATAATTGTGCTTTAATGACATGGCAAGCATTGGATAAAGTTTTCAAGGACGAAGATGATTATACAGGTGCGGCAAAATAAAATAACTCTTCAAAAAGAGAAAGTGACTTAACAAGTTCTTAAGTCACTTTCTTCTCTTACAGTATCCCAGATATCTTTTACTAATTCCGAAAATGTCTGAATCACTGTTTCTTTTTCACGATCTTCTAAATAAATAATAGACGTGTCCAATCTTTTCGAAAAACGGTGGAGCATCGTCAGTTTGCCGCTTTCTATTTCTTCGCAAGTATTTGCGGAACCAAGTATACAAATACCCGTCCCATTGACAACTGCACGTTTAATTGTTTCCTCACTATTACATTCCATTAATAGCTTCGGTTCCATCCGCAGCTCATCAAAAAGATGAAGATGATCTGAGATTGGGCCAATATTATTGTCAATGAGAAATGGATACTTTTCAAGCAAATACGTAATATCACGATCTTTTGCTATTTCAGAAGCAGCTACTAACACTAAATCTTCACTGCCGATAATAGTGGATTCCATTTCCGATAAATGGCATCTTCCAGCAATAACAGCAATATCTGCCTCATTTTCACTTACCATTTTAGTTGCATCAATACTATTACATGAAATAAGCTTTATATTTATTTCTGGGTGAAGCTGTAAATATGCTTTTAAAATAGCTGATAAATAATGTGTGCAATAAAATTCAGGACTTGCAATCACCAATTTTCCTTGGAAATGTTTTAGCTTCTTCAATTCTTTTTCCATTTCTTCAACATGGGTCAGAATTTTATCAACATGGACTTTCATCATTTTTCCAGTTGGTGTTAAGAAAGTCTGCTTTCCCACTCTTGTAAATAGTGGCTGGCCAATCTCCTTTTCTAATATTTTAATTTGTGTTGTAACCGTCGGCTGTGTATATCCTAAAAAATCAGCAGCCTTTGTTATATTTAAATATTCACTGACAGCTTTAAACGCTCGTAAATTTCTTAGTTCCATTGTTTACACTCACTTTACTTGTCAAATTCTAATTGTCTTACTATCATCTTACTGGAATTAAGTTTATAAAACAAATTATCTTATGAAAATAAAAAACAATGAAATCGAAAACTCGATTTCATTGTTTTTTTACTCAGCCTCTTTCGAAAGATAGTCCAATACAGTTGCAATAAATACTTTACCAATTGTAATCATCGCCTGCTCATCAACATCAAATTTCGGATGATGATGCGGATAAACAGCGTTTATTTCCGGATTTTTTCCTCCTACCAGGAAATAACAGCCTTTTACCTTTTGTTGATAGTAAGAAAAATCCTCACTTCCCATCATCGGGGCGATTCTATTCACTTTTTCACTGTCAACAACAGTTTTTGCCACAGCCTCAACTCTGCTTGTTTCATCAGGGTCATTCCACATAGACGGAGCATCACGGAGAAATGTATAATCATACTCAGCATCTGCACTATCACAAACAGCTTTTGTCATCTTTCCAATCGAAGCTTCCATTAAATCACGTACATCCTCATCAAATGTTCGAACTGTTCCTCTAATTTTAACTGAATCAGGAATAACATTTGGAGCTTGCCCTCCATTAAATGAGCCAACTGTTAACACAGCTGATTTCTGCGGATCAACTCTTCGACTCACAATTTGCTGCAAGTTCATGACTAATTGACAGCCAGCCACAATCGGATCAACAGTAATATGGGGCTCTGAACCGTGCCCGCCTTTCCCATGAATTTCAATTTCAAATTCATCTGCTGCTGTAGAGAAAGCTTCCGAACAAATACCAACTTCTCCAACTGGCATATGTGACATCACATGCGCTCCATAAATGACATCAACCCCGTCTAAACAGCCGTCTTCAATCATTGCCTTTGCCCCGCCTGGAGTCAATTCCTCTGCATGTTGATGAATAAAAACAATCTCACCGCTAATATGCTCCTTTACTTCACTTAATACTTTTGCAACACTAAGCAAAGCTGCTGTATGGACATCATGTCCACATGCGTGCATAGCACCTGAAATAGTTGATTTATATGAAACATCTTTCTCATCTTGAATAGGAAGCGCGTCAAAATCAGCACGTAAAGCAACACGTTTACCGGGCTTTCCGCCTCTTAAAATGCCGACAACCCCACGGCCTCCGACTGCTGTTCTTACTTCGATTCCTAAATCTATTAAAAACCTTGCAATTTTTTGCGGTGTTACTACTTCTTGAAAAGAGATTTCCGGATGCATATGAAGATCCCTGCGAAAACGGACTGTTTCAGGATAAATCTCTTCTAGTCTTGTAAATATTTTTTCGATCATCATTCCCTACATCCCTTCCTATATAAAATAAATCTTTAATATTTAATTGATGAACTAAGCAGGCTGCTTCTCTTCTTTATTAATGCTTTGCTTTCCAGTTAACAAACTTACAATAATTGTAATGATTAGATTAATAACTAAAGCGATAATTCCTATATCTAAGTCTTTAATTACCGATGGAAGTGAAGGGAATAATGAGCCAACAGTAGAATTCATAATTGTTGTATACATAACGACTCCAACACCTGCAATCATACCTGCAATCGCACCATATTTCGTCACAAAATTATTTTTCATGAAACTAAAGAATAATGCCGGAAGCAATTGTGCGACAAAGCCATAACCTAATAAAAGTAAAGTAACAATCGTATCCCCGCCATAAAGTGTAAAATAAACAGCAATAAATGCAACGACAGGTACTAAATATTTTGCTAATCTTGCAATCGTCTTCTCAGAAGTTTTTGGTGCTAGCACTTTGTACACATTAAGTGAGAAAGAAGTCGTTGTTGCCATCATAAGCATAGATGCAGGTACTAAAGCTGTTAATAACCCGGCTGCTCCAATAACTCCAACGAACCATGGATCAAATGTTTGCATTGATAAGTTTAATAAAGCAAAATCAGACTCAGATCCCTCTAATCCTGGAACTTGTCCAATCGCTGCAAAACCAACGAAGAAGACAAACATTAAGATTAATGAATAAACTGGCTGCATAATTGTATTTTTGCGAATAGACTTAGCACTTTTCGATGCATAAACAGCCCCGAATAAATGTGGCCATGCCATACCGCCAATGGCGCTTAAAAGAGAAGCAGAAATAAACCATGAAACACTTAGACCTTCTTTAGGTAAAGTAAAAAATTCCGGTTTAATCTTTTCAACTGCCTCAAACATCGGTTGAATTCCACCGTAATAATGAAATGGTAAATATACACCTAAAAATACGACAATAAGGAAAATCATAATATCCTTTAATGCTGCCGTCCATGCTGAACCATGAATACCAGATACCATCACATAAATAGTAAGTGTAAATGCTCCAATAATAATAGCGGTTGTCTCAGAAATAGCACCGTAAGAAGCAGCTGACACAATAATTCCTAAACCTTTCAGCTGAAGTCCAAGATAAGGAACCATCGCAATAACGCCTATTATTGCAACTAAAACACCAAGAAACCTACTATTATATTTGCTAACAAAAAAATCTGACTGTGATACAAGTTTATGTTGACGTGCATACTTCCAAATTGCTGGTCCCAACCAATACATAAAGATGATCGAAAGCGGTAAATAAATAATCATGTAAGCTGCTGGTGCACCTTTACTATATGCCCATCCGCTTCCACCAAGAAAAGTAAAGGTCGTATTCATTTCACCCGCAAGTAAAACGAAAATGAAAAAGGCGCCAAATCCACGTCCGCCGACAGCCCACTCATCAAGACTCATTTCCTTGCCTTTCTTTGCTTTTATACCTAAATAAAACGCTATAATTAAAAATAAGACAATAACAACTAATGCACTGTTCATTCACTTTCCTCCTCTTTATTTTGCGGGTCCAATTTATAAATCAAGGCTAAAAATCCACTAATAGCCAATGTCCATATAACAACCCAAAAGAAAATAAAAGGCATACCAAAAACATATATAGTAATTCCATTAATGAATGGCAGTAAGCCTAAAGAGCCAATGAAAGGAATAATTGACAATATATAAATCCATTTCGATTTCATTTTTCTCCTCCGTATAAATATGAATATGTTTCATAAAAAAGTTGTATAAATATAAATAATAATGATTATTTATTATAGTAACAAAATAAAAAACATACAGTGATTGAAAAATTATATCGTTACTATTGAGGAAATTAATATTACTCCATAAAATGGTGAACAGTCTTTATTAATAAAAGTTCAATGTATCTTTTTAATAGTTTGTACAGTTTATGGCTAATTACTTCATTGGTCTATACCGAAAGATACTGCAATTGCTTATTTGATACTCATTAAAATAACAGAAAAAGCCCCTCTCTTTTTATTTAAAAGAGAGGGGCTTTAACTAACTAATATAAATAGGTTAACAGTGAATACTACAATTATTTCCTAAAAGTCCAATGACCTGCTATTAGTATAGATAGAAAATTTAATTAAGATTAGACAAAAACGTTTCCTTCGATTTTTGATTAAGAAAATGAATAACTTCTTCCATGCTGTCTGTATATAGAACAGCATGATTAAAATTATATATCGCTCTATGGTCAGCTTCCAAATATTCTGCCAGTGAAATAAAACCAAAAAACTTCTTCCACTTATGCTTTTTTTCCAATAATTCAGTTTCCCTTATAATATCTTCCTGTACAATTTCACTAACAATAAAAGCCGGGGAAGATAAAACTGGATAATCAAATTTTTGTTCAAGAATTTCCAACCGTTCCTTATCATATTCTTTTCTCACTAAATCAGTAATTACTCCTGCATTATCAACCTTTTCCAAAAATTTATCGAGTAATATTTCATACTCTCCATCCTCTAAACCATTCTCCGTCATAATACCTATACTGTACCACTTTTTATTTGGATCTTCCTTTTTCTTTTTTCTAAAAAACACTGTTTACTCCCCTGCCTTCATAATAGATAATTCCGTTTTAATAAAAACTATATATTTTTTCTACACTTTTTTGGTAATCCGAATTCCGGCCTAAGCTTTTTAACAATTTCCTCATTTTTCAAAATAAAAAAATAACGGTGAATAAATGTGGAAAAATAGGCTGTTGCAATGGAAAGTACGGAGAGAACAATTATAAGAATAGCCATCTTTATCGAAACACTGTAAATAAACGTTAAAACCAGATGTGCGATTACATAGCCTAAACCAGCTGCTGCAGTAATAGGAGCTACATTTTTGTTCGTCTTCTTTTCCTGTAAGTTCGCATATGTTCCAGAATATAAAAATCGGATATTAAGCCAATTGATGAAGATAATTAATGATATAAAAAAAATAATACCTGTAATAAATGCCATGCTACCCTGAATAAACAGATGACTATAAAGCAGCTTTTGAATAACAAGGAAGTAAACATATGTATTTATCAATCCATAAATTCCGAAAAATAAGTAGTAAGAGCGCTCATATTTATAAGGAGCAATAACATACATAATGGCCCATAAATGCAAACATGCCACAGGAACAATCATGGCGATAAAAAAATTATAAGAAATAGGATAAAGAAATTCTATCTACCTCTCGATTTTTCCTCACATACTACACCTCTTAATCCACTATAAAACCGGTAAGCCTGTCTTATTAATAAAAAATCGTCTTCATTATAACATGGAATAATTATGTAAAAATGATCCGAACAATCTATTCTTTCTTATTAAAGAATGAGTCATTAAGCATAGGTTCCTGCCGTAAAATTAGAATAGATTTTTTTTCAATTAACATATATTCAGAAACTAGCTGACCTATTGAATTAATTGCTTTGAACCTCCTATTGCTGTACTTGCATTATTCCTTATAAATATCTATAGTGAAAACATATTATCATTTTATAAAAATTGGATAATATTGATTATTATTTAACGACTTAAGGAGGATAAATATTGAAAAATACTCGTAACATAGTAATCTGGATTTGGGTTGTCGCTATACTATTTTTAACGACATTAACTTATAATCTATTACAAAATAATGATCAATATAAATATTTTACCGGACTTGGCAGTCATATTTCTATTTCGCCTGATGACTCTGCTATTGCTTTTTCTTATTTTATTAATGGAAAGGAAGCTATTTATACAAGCAATATTGACGGTACTAATATTAAAAGAGTGACGGGAACAGATTCAGAGCGTTATCATGAACCAAAGTTTTCTGCTGATGGAAAAAAATCGCTTTATTTATCTGAGAATTCAACAGGGATTCAGTCTATTCACATTATAAACCTTGATGGAACAGATTCTGTTAAACTTACAGATAATAAAAGCCATGTCGAGCAGGCGATCTTCTCTCCATCAGGTGATACAATCTACTACACTGCAATATCTGCTAAAGATTTTGGTAAAGGTGATGAACATATAGCAGAAGATGGATATGATTTGTTTTCACTCTCTCTTAAGGACGGTAAACAGAAGCAATTGACTGATAAAGATTATTTTTCAATGGATTCCCTCTTCATATCAAAAAATGGAAATACAATCTTTTACACTGAATTTGATGGAGAATATGAGAAGCTTCAGTCATTAGTACTAAATGACTCTGTTGAACGTTTACATATACCTAAACAGTCTTCACATAATATTTATAACGTGCAACTGTCAGCAGATGAAAGCAAACTTGTATATATAGACGTCTCTAAACAGTCAACAGGCTCCTTATACGAATATGAATTGTTCTTAACTGATCTAAAGACAAAGAACACGGAACAATTAACAAAATTAAAGAAATCTATCAGCTCCCCAGTTTTCTTTCATCATAATAATAAAATAGCTTTTCTTAAACAAATGAACTGGCCTTCTGATCCTGCTGAATATGACTTAAATGTAATTAATACTGATGATCATAAAATTAAAACAGTTCCTTTAAAAATCGAAAATGAAGAAAAAAATCTATTCTTTATAAAAACATTAGACCGTATCTTAAGCAATACTTATACAATTATCGGTCTTTATCTGTTACTTTTAGGTTTACTAACTGTATATTTCCATAAACGCTCAAGAAAAGCTTTCCTGCCTGGAATCATTAGTATTAGCATAGCTATCCTTGCTTTTATATCAAGCTTCATCGTCTCAGCTATTACGAATCCATGGATAGGAATTGCCATTGGTATGATCGCCTTACCATTATTCATCTGTTCAATCATTATTTTAGCTTTCGCCTTCTTCTTTAAACGTTTTGCTAAATAAAAAAGGGGCTGTTGCTTTACATGCAACAGCCCCTTCTCTATCTTTTTAAATAAAACCTAGTTGATTTAAATAAACAATAATAATCGTAAGCGGAACGACCCATCTTATTAAAAATCTCCAACTTAGGAATAAAACCGATGGATAGGAATTACCTAATTTAAATTGCTCCTTAACGATGTTTTTATCCATTTTAAATGAAATGAATATAGATATTAAAAGACAGCCGAGCGGAAGCATTATATTACTTACGAGATAATCAGTTGCATCAAAAACCGTTTTATCAAAAATAGTAAATTCTTTTAACACTCCCATAGAAAGAGCTGCCGGTATTCCAGCGATAAAAACAATTATCCCTGATACCCATGAGATTCTCTTCCTTGACCGCTTTTTCCCTTCTGTAAATGCAGCAACGATAATTTCCAGTAAACTGAAAGATGATGTTAAAGTTGCAAATAGGAAAAGAAGTAAAAATAAACTTAAAAAGAATTCCCCGAACGGCAGATGAGAAAACACAGTAGGCAATACGATAAATAATAATCCAGGTCCTTCCGCAGGTTCAAGTCCAAGCGCAAACACTGCTGGAAATATTGCCAGACCTGCAAGCAGGGATACAAATATATTCATTATGACAACAGATGATGCGGAATAAGGGATACTTACATCTTTACCTAAATATGAGCTGTAAGTAACCATACATGAAAAACCTACTGCTAAAGCAAAAAATGATTGACCGAGCGCATATAAGACAGCTTCACCTGTTATACTTGAAAAATCAGGTTTAAGGAAAAATAATACGCCTTCCATTGCGCCATCTAATGTTAAAGATCTCACTACAAGAATAATAAAAAAGATAAATAATAAAGGCATCATATACTTATTTGCTTTTTCAATACCATTTTGAACACCGAGTGTGATGACGATAACATTAATAAGCAAAAATAAAGCTAAACCGAGAATTGTTATACTTGGTGAACTCGTAATATAGCCAAAAAGCTCTGGATAATTTGCTCCTTTATTAATAACTGTCCCTATAATGGAAAGAACAGTATAAATTAAAACCCATCCGCCTACCACACTGTAAAACGACAGTAATAAGAAACAGCCAACCACACCAAGTTTCCCAACTTTATCCCAATGAGTTTTCGGCGCTAATTTTTTATATGCGGAAATTGCCTCTTTTCCTGCTCCCCTGCCAATAATGAACTCGGATATAAGCATCGGCAGTCCAATAAGAACCGTAAAGATTGCAAAGACTAGAAAGAAGGCTGCACCTCCGTTCATTCCTGCAACGTACGGAAACTTCCAAATGGCTCCTAATCCAATAGCAGCTCCTGCTGAGGAAAGAATAAAGCCAATTCTTGATGACCATTGTTCTCGTTTTTGTTCCATTCTCTCTCCTCCGATATTTTTATCCCAGCCTTAACGGGCAGTAAG
>NZ_BCVG01000027.1 GCF_001591625.1 Metabacillus fastidiosus NBRC 101226 | reverse complement strand
AAACCTTATAGGGACTTATCGGAAAGCCCCTTTTAATTTTGAATGATATGTCTGCATAATAATAGGGAGGTAGCATATGAGTTTTTTTGTGAAAAAGCCGAGACCTTGGAATGCTTATTTCAAATATGCTAGTACAACAGAAATATTGAATGTGGAAAAACAAATAAAAGGACAATTATCTTTCATGGATATTAGTGAGGAAACTTTAGAGCATGTGAAAAATGCTTTCCATCTTCTTTCTCCATATAAATCAGAGATGGTTAGCAAGTTTTATGAACATATTACTGAAGTTCCTCATTTAAAAGAAATGATTGTGGAACATTCAACGATAGACCGGCTTAGAATAACATTGGAAAAATATCTCGAACAATTTTTGGAAGCAAAAATTGATAATGAGTATGTAAGAACCAGAGTTGTTATTGGACAAGTACATAGCCGTATTCATTTGACTGCAGATCATTTTATTTCCGCCCATCAATTATTAGTTCAGCTTATGATATCTATTATAATGGAGAAAATGTATGATCATCCTGAGAAAATGATAAAAACAGTGCTTGCTGTGCAAAAATTAGCCGCATTTGATCAGCAATTAATCGTAGAAGTATATATGGAAGAAACATTTAAAACATTTTTATTTGATGTTTCCGATATGCTTAACGAGATGACGCAATTAGATACAACGAAACATTTAATCCAAGGAATGAATAATATGATTGCTGAAAGCTCCAGTGTGACACAAGCGACTGATGAAGTGAGCGCCTCGATTAAGGAAGTAGCTAAAAATGCTGGCAATGTAGCGGAAAGAACGAATGATGCAGTGCGTTCTGCTGAGCAAAGCAAACAAATTATTAATGAAGCATTAACAGATATTAGCCAGGTCGGTAAAGTATACGGACAAGTGAAAGAACAAGTTGGCGAGCTTAATAGTGAAATTGAACAAACGCAGGAAATAGTGAAAGTTATTCGTGATATAACAGAGCAGACGAATTTACTTGCATTAAATGCCAGCATTGAAGCAGCACGGGCAGGGGAACATGGCAAAGGTTTCTCCGTTGTTGCACAGGAAGTAAGAAAGCTTGCTGAGCATACGAAAGAACAAACATTAAAGATTACTTCTAATATGGAGTCTTTGTTGAAAGTGTCCCATTCTGTTACTACCCAGATGGGAGATACCGGGAAGCTTGTTGAACATAGTGTAAAAGCAGCGCGAAATGCCGGAGAAGAATTAGAGACAATCGTTTCTACTATGGAAGAAATAAGCAGTTCTACGACACAAATTGCGGCAATGACAGAAGAACAGTCCTCCTCCGTGATGGAAATTGCGGAAAGAAACAGTATAATTTTTGATCTGAGTACAGATTCACAGCAAATTGCAAGGCAAACGGCAACAGTTATTTTAGAGTTAAGCAAACAGATGGATCATTACCGTCTTTCATTCTTTGATACGAATGTTAAACTACGATCAAAGGATATTATTAGATTAGCGAAAACCGATCATCTTCTTTGGAAATGGAAAGTGTATAATTTACTTCTCGGTTTGGAAAAGATTGATCCAGTGCAAATTATCTCACATGAAACGTGTAGATTAGGAAAATGGTATTATAGTGATCTGCCATCAAAAATAAAAAACAATTCTGTTTTTAAAAAGTTAGAGGAACCGCATAAAGCAGTTCATCAATTTGCAGCAAAAGCTATCAGAAATTATGTAGACGGAAAGATAGAAGAAGCGCAGGAGGATTTTATTCAACTTCAAACAGCATCTGAGCATGTTATTTCTTTATTATCCCAGCTTGAAGCTGCATTATAAAGAATGGAAAGAGAGTAGTCATTTAAAATGATTTACTCTCTTCTTTTGTAAAAAAAGCAATGATTAAAAGGACAATACCGTTAATGATGAAAACAAGGGCATATAGCGGTGGAATGATAAAAGCACCGGTAAATCCATACGGTGGTATATAGGGACGAATAATAGAAAGAACAATGTAACATACAGCCGGTGATAAAAGAATAGAAATAATTCCTATCCAAGCTCTTCTTCCTCGATGTTTTCCGACAAGTTGAAATACATAAAAATCAATAACAATGAGTGAAAATATAACGGGGGATAAAAAATCGATAATAATCATCTCCTACTTGTTTTCTGTTTTGGCCGGATAAACAGAGAAATTATAATAAACCAATTCAAATGATAATACTCCACATTTAGATAAGTGTCGAAAACAATTTGCATCGTTAAGAAAATAGCTGAACCGATTATATATGCAGAACTATGTCTAGCCTAGCCTTTTACATAATGGACAGCACACTTCATTCTCTATTGTTTAGACGGTTTTTGTTCATTTTCTGTTACATACTATTGGAATCTTCATCTGAAGGGAAAAGCAGATAGTTATATTAATAAGATAGTTTTACGAGAACTCGAATTAAAAGAGAAGTTAGATAAAGATTATAGAAGCTGTAATTGAAGAGTATGCATGTTCAATTATGGAAATGTATAGGGATGAAGAAAAAGAGAGGATGTCTAAAAAGCACTCTTTTTAGACATCCTCCTAAAAAGAGTGCTATGAGAATCATGTAAAATCGATGGTCTTATGACGGAGTCTTTGAACTTTTAACACTTATTAAGGACTTAAGAGATAGTCCCAATCCATTTTAAACAATTTTTTTCTCAATATCAGCAAGGATATTTTCCAGAGAAGTGACGACGCCTTTATCATCTTTATACATAATATGATTCGGTCTAAAGTGAACAGGTGAGTCTATGCCGGCAGCGGCTGACACCCTGTATAATCCTTTCCTTAATGTAACAAGGAAATTAACTGCGCGGTATTTCTTTTCATCAATAACGAGTGCTTTTTGCAGTTCAGGGTCTGTCGTTGCAACACCGACAGGGCAGTCATTTGAATGACATTTCAATGTTTGAATACATCCGACTGTTATCATAAATCCTCTTGCAATATTAACTAAATCAGCACCCATCGCGAGTACGATTGCAATCCGGTCAGGTGTAAATAATTTACCTGATGCGATAATTTTTACACGGTCACGCACGCCGTATTTCTCAAGTGTTGTGACAAGGATCGGAAGTGCGGATTTAATTGGTAAACCAACGCTGTCAATTAATTCCTGATAAGAGGCGCCAGTTCCACCTTCACCGCCGTCAATTGTAATAAAATCAGGTCCTTTTCCCGTTTCTTTCATATATTTTGCCAGTTCCTCCACGCTGTCATTTCCACCGATAACGATTTTTACCCCGACTGGCTTTCCAGTATGATTGCGAATCTTTTCGATGAATTCACATAATGAAGAGACATTATTAAGTTCAGGAAAACGGTTCGGACTGTCAATAGATTTAAACGGTTCTACTTTACGGATTTCAGCGATTTCGAGAGTTACTTTTTCTGCATCAATATGGCCGCCGCGAGTTTTAGCACCTTGGCCTAATTTTAATTCAAATGCCTTTATTTGAGGAATTTCGCTTTTTCTTTTTAACTCATCCCAGTCCAGTTCCCCGTATTTATCACGAATTCCGAACATGGCAGGGCCAATTTGCATAATAATATCAACATTTCCTTTCAAATGAAAGGGAGATAACCCTCCTTCGCCAGTGTTCATCCATGTGCCCTTCGCAAGAGCTAAACCTTCTGATAAAGCAGTAATTGCACGGTCTCCCAATGAACCATAGCTCATTGCAGACATACCGATTTGCCCTTTTAATGCGAATGGATATTTTGTATTTGGACCGATAATAATTGCATCATCATCATGTAATAAATAAGCCGCTGACTCTTCGTCAACCCATTTCTCTTTCCGCTGAGAGAAAAGGGGGTCTTCAAGTAATATGTATCTTTTCGTGGAAACCTTAGTATCCATATCCATCTTCATTTCTTCTGTTAACTTAGGGAACATATCATTGCGAACAAAAAATCCTTCTTCATCAAAATCACGTTTTGAACCAAAGCCCACTATATTTCGCATATACTTTGAACTTTTGACGATATGCTCATAATCATTTCTTGAAAATGGTTTTCCTTCTGTATCACTATCAAACCAATACTGTCTCAGCTCAGGGCCAATTTTTTCAAAAAAATAACGGATCCGGCCAAGAGCAGGGTAATTTCTTAAAATAGAATGGCTTCTCTGTTTTCTATCAAACAATAATAAATAAATAATGAAAACAGCGATACTAAGAACAGTGAGTGCAATGAGAGAAAATCCAATAATAATTAAAATATTTGCAATTTCCATTTGGAGCCTCCTAACAGTTCTTTACTTTGTATTAACAGTATTCAAGAGTGAATAAGTATATACATGATAGATACATTATACTAGTTCTATTTAACTATTTAAATCCTAATATTAACAAAATTTTTGGTGAGTAAAAAATAATGAATAACATTAAAAATAGGTGAGAAGAAGATGGAGTATCACTTAGGGTTTTAAATACCAAGTAAAACCAATGTAAAACAAATAAAACAACTTTTAACATGATCTTTACAATCTGTTAATACTAGATTAATAATGTGGTTTTATATTGGATTTATAAATAAATCTTCCTAAAAAGGAGTAAAAACCATGAAAAACCACATTAAAAAGTCATTACTTGTTTTATCAACTGCTGCATTCTTAGCAGCCTGTGGGAAAGAAGAGACAGCCGAAAATGCTAATAACGGAAATTTATCAGGTGAGTTAACAGTTTACACAGCGATTGAAGAAGAATTGATTCCACAATATTTAGAAACATTCGAAGAGAAATATCCTGATATAGATTTGAATATTGTACGGGATTCTACAGGAATTATTACTGCGAAATTACTAGCAGAAGGAAAAAATACAAAAGCTGATGTTATATGGGGGGTAGCTGCATCAAGTTTATTAGAGCTTGAAAGCAAAGATATGATTGAAGGATATACTCCAGCAGAAAGCGATAAAATAAATCCTCTTTATAAAGATAATGAAGAGCCTTTGAAATGGACAGGAAATGTCGTTGCTATAACAGGAATTACTGTAAATAAAGAAGAGTTGAAAAAGAAGGGATTAGATACCCCTGAAACATATGAAGATTTATTAAAGCCGGAATATAAAGGTTTAATTGTTATGCCACATCCTGCTTCATCAGGTACGGGTTTTCTAACGGTTTCATCATGGCTGCAAATAATGGGGGAAGAAAAAGGCTGGGACTATATGACAAGGCTGCATGAAAACATTGGTACATATACTCATTCAGGTTCAAAACCGGCTAAATTGGCAGCTGCTGGTGAATATCCGATCGGTATTTCACTTGTGTACAGCGGTGTTCAACAAAAACAGGAAGGGGCACCGGTTGAAATCATATTGCCGAAGGAAGGTCTCGGCTGGGATGTAGAAGCAAACGCATTAATCAAAAAAGATGATAAGGAGAGCGACGAACTCGCTGAGGCCTTTTTAGATTGGGCTATTACAGACGATGTGATGAAAGAATATTACAAAGCGTACGGCTTTTCAACGATGGATAATAATTTTGAAAAAGCAGAAGGGTTCCCAGAAGAGGTAGGAGAGAAAATATATAAAAAAAATAATTTAAAATGGGCAGCAGAAAATAGAGGGATCATTCTTGATAAGTGGGAGAAGCAGTATGGAAGTAAAGCTGAACCGAAACAATAATATGCTATTTCATCTTATTTCTAGAATGAAAGGGAGTTTTGACCGTTGAGCGACTGTTATTTGAAAATTGATCGCATTCATAAAAATTTTGGACAGTTCACTGCTTTAAACGATATTTCCATTGATATTAAGAAAAATGAATTTGTTTGTCTTCTCGGTCCAAGCGGCTGTGGAAAAACAACTCTCCTTCGAATCATTGCTGGTCTTGAAGAACCGAGTGCTGGAAACATTGTAATAGATGGAAAAGATATGACCTATATGCCGCCATCAAAACGGAACTTCGGTATTGTATTCCAATCATATGCTTTATTTCCGAATTTAACGGCTTTGCAAAATATTGAGTATGGACTAAAGGCGAGAAAGTTTCCTAAAAAAGAAGTAAAAGAAAAAGCTTTAGAAGCATTGGCTCTTGTTGATTTAATTCATTTAAAAGATAAATATCCCGCTCAGATGTCAGGGGGCCAGCAGCAGCGTGTAGCATTAGCAAGAGCACTCGCTTTATCACCGGATTTCTTATTGCTTGATGAACCGCTTTCTGCTCTTGATGCAAAGGTGAGAGAGAAACTTCGTCATGAAATTCGCACGATTCAAAAGAAACTGCAAATAACAACAATCATGGTTACACATGATCAGGATGAGGCTCTTATGATGGCAGATAAAATTGTTGTCATGAACAATGCAGAAGTGATGCAAGTTGGTACACCGCAAGAAGTATATCACACCCCTGCCAATCCGTTCGTAGCTAATTTCATCGGTTCTATTAACTTTTGGAAAGGACGCAAAACAGCATATAACGAAGAGAAAACATTTGCGATTCGACCAGAGCATATCCATATTTCTCAAACAGCGGGTCTGCTTGCAGAAGTGGAAGAAATAGAGTTTCGGGGACCTACTTACCGTTTGAAATTTAAAGTGAAGGATCAATCAACCCATTTATATGGACAGATGATTAAAGTAGATGTTGCTGCATATGAAGTGATTGAACATCAGTTAACAAAAGGAATGGATATTTATATTACATTGCCGGCAGAAAAAATCATTGGTTTTAAAGAACAGGTGGTTAGTTAGTATGGACATCATTAGCAAACGGAATCCTATTCATTTGTTCACGAAAACAAAAAAACAGTATATGGGCAAAGAAGAATGGCTGAAGCGCTTGCTTGTTACAATAATGATTTTGTCTTTCTTATCTATATTAATTTTGCCGCTCGGAACGTTATTTGTGAAAGCTTTTCAAAGCGAGGAAGGGGTATTTATTGGATTAGCTAACTTTGCAAAATATTTTGCAACCCCTTCTTTAGTTCAATCTTTTCAAAACACATTGTTTATTGCATCAATAACAACTGTAATTTCTGTTACACTCGCTTTCGCATATGCGTACTGTTTAGTTAGAACAAATCTAAAAGGAAAGACTTTTTTTCGCTATACAGCTCTGCTTCCTCTTTTTGCACCAACGATGATGCATGGGATAGCTCTTATGTATTTGTTTGGAAATCAAGGACTTGTAACGAAAGGTTTTTTTGGAGTAATACCTGGATTTGATATTAATTTATATGGCTCTACCGGAATTATTATCGCTGAGGTTATTTATACATTTCCACAAGCGTTTCTAATTATGGCAGTTGCATTAAATGGTTCAGATAATCGTTTATATGAAGCAGCTAATACATTAGGTGTAAGCAAATGGAAACAGTTTATAACTATTACTCTTTCAAATGTGAAGTACGGCCTGATTAGCTCTGTATTTATTGTTTTTTCTCTTAGCTTTACTGATTACGGGGCACCGAAAGTAGTGGGGGGCCAGTACAATGTGCTTGCTACAGATGTATATAAGCAGGTAATTGGACAGCAGAAGATGGAAATGGGAGCTGCGATCGGCTTAATTTTAATGCTTCCTGCACTAATTGCTTTTATCGTCGATCAAATAGCACAAAGAAAACAAGTAAGCTATGTAACATCTAAATCTGTACCTTATCAAATTAGTAAAAATAATAAAAGGGACAAGCTGTCATTTTTATTTT
This sequence comes from Metabacillus fastidiosus NBRC 101226, assembly GCF_001591625.1. Taxonomy (GTDB): domain Bacteria; phylum Bacillota; class Bacilli; order Bacillales; family Bacillaceae; genus Metabacillus; species Metabacillus fastidiosus. The sequence goes on along the minus strand of NZ_BCVG01000027.1, from coordinate 31,077 downwards.
GCAGCATAATCTCAGCTTGTATGATTATTTTACTTGTCGCAGTCATTCTGGCGGCAACTGTAAAAGTATGGCCATATGACATGAGTCTTACATTTAAGCATTTTGAGCTGAAAAGTTATACGGGAGACGGGCTTACAGCATATAAGAATAGCTTAATAATAGCTTTATTGACAGCAATCGCCGGGACTGTTATTACATTTGTTTATGCATACGCAATTGAAAAAATTAGACGTATGTCAGGTATAAGAAAACTCGGCCATTTCCTATCTATTATTCCGCTTGCTGTACCCGGACTTGTTATTGGCTTAAGTTACATTTTCTTTTTCAGCAAGCCGGAAGTAAGTATTTTTGGATGGACTGTCTCTAATCCTTTCAGCTTCTTATATGGGACGATCGCTATTATTGTTATTGCGAATATTGTTCATTTTTATTCTGTTGCTTATGTGACGGCTACTGCCGCACTAAAGAAATTAGATCGTGAATTTGAACTTGTATCAGAATCAATGGGTGTACCTTTTTATAAAACATTTTTCAAAATCACGCTGCCAATGTGTTTGCCGGCTGTACTAGAGATGACAATGTATTTTTTCGTTAATTCTATGGTGACAATATCAGCTGTTATTTTTCTTTATACAGCGGATTTTAAACTAGCAGCTATTTCAATTGCTAATATGGATGACGCAGGAAATATGGCATCGGCAGCAGCACTCAGTGTTTTAATTATTCTTACAAATATTATCGTCCGTATCTTATATGAACTGACGATAAAAATCTTTCAAAAGAAAAATATAAAATGGCAAATAAAATAAAGAAGGGGAAGAATGAAATGAAAAAAGTGGAAGCAGTTATTTTTGATTGGGCAGGAACGATGATTGATTATGGATGTTTTGCACCGCTTGAAGTATTCTTAGAAATTTTTCGTAACCGAGGGGTGGAAATTACAGTAGATGAGGCGAGACAACCGATGGGTATGCTGAAGATTGAGCATATTCGAACACTTTGTGATATGCCACGCATTCGGAAAGAATGGGTGAAAGTACATACTGCAGAGCCAACTGAACAAGATGTAATAGAAATGAACAATGATTTTGAAAAGATATTATTCACGATTTTACCTGACTATACAACTCCGATTCCAGGGGCGATTGAACTTGTTGAACGTTTAAGAAGAAGAGGTATTAAAATTGGTTCTACAACTGGTTATACGAAGGCAATGATGGAAGTGGTCATACCGAAAGCGAAAGAAAAAGGATATTCGCCTGATTGCTGCTTCACAGCGGATGATGTAAAAGCGGGTCGCCCTTATCCATGGATGTGCTACCAAAATGCGATGGAGCTTAATGTGTATCCAATGAGCAAGATGATAAAAGTAGGTGATACAGTAACAGATATGAAAGAAGGTAAAAATGCCGGAATGTGGACAGTTGGCGTTATTTTAGGAAGCAGTGAATTAGGATTATCGGAAGAAGAAGTTATTCAAATGAATGAGGTGGAATTAGAGGAAAGAATAGAAATTGTTCGCGGCCGTTTACTTGAAGCAGGAGCTGATTTTACGATTGATCGTATTTCAGATCTTGATAAGGTAATTGATATGTTAGAACAAAATAAAGATGAAATCGGGGAGAACTAATATGCAAAATCCATACTTACTTTTGACACCAGGCCCGTTATCGACAACAAATTCAGTTCGTCAGGCGATGATGAGAGACTGGTGTACATGGGATAATGAATATAACCAGATTGTGCAGGAAATACGTAATCGCCTTGTGAAATTGGCAACAGTGCAGAAAGAATTATATACAGCTGTTTTAATGCAGGGAAGCGGTTCATTTTGTGTAGAGTCGACAATTGGAACAGTTATGCCAAGAGATGGCGGAAAATTGTTAGTTATAGCTAATGGGGCATATGGTGACAGGATTGTGCAGATGTGTGAAGTATTGAACATTCCTCATATTGTTCATGCAGTCGATGAATGTGAGTCTATTCATATAAACGATGTGGAACATTTTTTGAAAGAGGATAAAGAAATTAGCCATGTTATTGCTGTTCATTGTGAAACAACAACAGGTATACTGAATCCAATTGAAGAAATATGTTATATAGCGAAAAAATACAATAAAATAACGATTGTGGATGGGATGAGTAGTTTTGGTGGGATTCCAATGGATCTTGATGAGCTGCAAATTGATTTTTTAATTAGCAGTGCTAATAAATGTATTCAAGGTGTTCCCGGATTTGGTTTTGTTATTGCTAAAAAGGCTGAACTGGCTAAATGCAAGGAAAATGCCCGTTCTTTATCATTAGATTTATATGATCAGTATGAAACAATGGGAAAACATCAAGGGAAATGGCGATTTACATCCCCGACACATGTAGTAAGGGCTTTCTACCAAGCTTTACAGGAGCTTGAGGCAGAAGGCGGGATTAATGCCCGCTTTAAGCGTTACAGTGAAAATCAAAAATGTTTAGTTCGAGGTATGAAAGAGCTAGGCTTTACTGCATTGCTGGATGAGAAGTATCAATCTCCTATTATTACATCATTTCTTTATCCGGAGAATACCAAGTTTACGTTTCAACAGCTTTATAACAGTTTGAAGAAGCATGGCTTTGTTATTTATCCTGGCAAGGTGTCTGAAGTTGATACTTTTCGAATTGGAAATATTGGTGAAGTTTACATAGAAGATATTGAAAGGTTGCTAGATTCGATTCGACAAACTATTTAGTAAAGAACAGTTATTTTAAAAGATTTGAAAAAATGATATATTCATCGTAGATAAAGATCAGTAAGACTTTCATAGGTGAAGTTTCACTTTATTATATAACGTGTAAAAGAAGTTAAGTTTAAAATAGGGAGAAAAGTATATGTCTTTATTAGCAGAAGAGCGAAAGAAGGTCATTACGGAGCTCATCGAGGAGCATGGACAAGTAAAAGTAAATGATTTAGCAGCACAATTTACTGTATCAACCGAAACGATTCGCCGCTATTTGGAGGAGCTGGAAGGAGAAAAGAAATTAAAAAAAGTGTATGGCGGTGCTGTGAAAATGGAAACAGCAGAGCCGTCCATGTTTGAACGTGAAATATTAAGAATGGAAGAGAAGAAAAGAATTGGAAGCAAGGCTGCTTCTTTTGTAAAAGAAGGAGAAGTTATTTTTATTGATGAAGGCAGCACAACATTACAAATGTGTGCAGCTCTGAAGGATATATTCAATATAACGGTTATTACGAACTCTTTTCCTCTTGCAACAATATTAATGGATTATGAAAGTAAACAGCTTTTTCATGGTGAAATTATTTTTCTCGGCGGTCAGATAAGAAGCAAGCATTTCCGAGCATCCGGCTCGTTGACCGAGAAGATGGCTAAGGAATTTTATGCAGATAAAGCTTTCATTGCAATTGATGGTATTCACAAGCAAGCTGGTCTTACAAGCTTCGATATAGAGAAATGTTTATTATCAAAAATTTTTATTGAAAATGCAAATACATCATTTATTCTTGTAGACCATTCAAAAATTGATGTGAAGGCAAACTACAAAATTGTATCTCTTGAAAGTGCTGATTATATTTTATCAGATGTTCAAATTCCTGAAGAATGGGGAATGGAAGATAAATGGATAAAATGTTGATGTACTGAAAATATGATAAAAAGGAGCGGAAACGCTCTTTTTTTATTTTATCCAGTCTTAACGGGCAGTAAGACTCCATCCAGCTTCAAAGTCCTGAGAATTCGAAGAAGTTAAATGGGAGATTAACTGCCTGTAAAGTTTTGTACAATAGAGCACATACTAAATTCGTATTTCACGCCAGTAACGTATATGTGACCCGTATCGTGAAGGCTTCAACGAGCCATCAGTAGGAAATGAGAAAAACCCCGACTAATGGAAGTTTCACTTTATTATTTTAATAAATATCTTAATTATAATCCTCTATTTTATAAACAACGCAAGCTTGTGATTTATGCTAAAATGAAAAATGTTATTCATTTAAATCAATCTAGTTGGAGATGTAGCTATGGGTATATTTTTCTCAGTAATGTTACCGGTTATAGCAGTGTTTGGAGCAGGATATGTATTGCAAAGGGTGAAGCTCGTCCAGGTGAAATCCGTTGCAGCGGTATCGATTTACATATTCATGCCGATATTTTTCTTTGTATCATTATATGAGGCAACATTTGATGAAGATTATTTTATTTTAATTATATCGATTATTTTCATTTTGCTTATGATGGTCCTTATTAATAAAATACTCGGGAAAATTTTTAAATGGTCAAAACCGGTGGAGAGCGCATCTATTCTCGGATCAGCATTTATGAACGGAGGCAATTATGGAATCCCTGTTATTGTCTTTAGTTTAGGTGTTGGAGCAACACATTTTGCTGTATTTTACATGGTGATGCAGTCTTTATTTATTCAGTTTTTTGGCGTCTATTACGCATCAAGAGGGAAAGACGGTATGCTGCAGGGAATTAAGCAAGTTCTTCTTATGCCGGCAACTTATGCTGCTCTTTTAGCATTTTTATTTAAGGGATTCGGCTGGGAAATACCTGAAGGTGTATATGGCACGATTAAGATGGTAAGCGAAGGTTCTATTCCACTCATGATGATTGTACTTGGCATGCAGCTTGCGACAATTAAAACATTGAAAGTAAACTGGCAAGTGCTCACATCTGCTGTGACTCTTCGGATGATTATTTCTCCGATATTAGCATATTTTTTCATTAAAGCATTCGACTTGGACCCGCTCGCTGGCGGTGTAGTTCTTGTCATGTCTGCAATGCCAAGTTCCGCATCAGCAGCAATGTTTGCAATCGAATTTGATACGGAACCGGAACTTGTATCGAGTGTAATGCTTATAACAACACTCTTTAGTTTTGTTTCGATTACGGTACTGCTTAATATTCTTGCCTCATAATAAACTATTTTCAATAGAGAGTTGTGAACGATATTGTTTAAATTGAAAGTCTTATAAAAAGAGTATTATTTATTCGGCTTTTTTAGAAAATTTTAAGTAAGCTGCAGTATTAGAATATGATGATAGAGGAACTGTTTGGAAGCTATCGGATAAAGAGTTAAACTTGAATAAAGCTGTTAAAAGTGAGTATTTAAAATAGGGATATCTCAAAGGAATGTTGTTTGAGATATCCCTTTATATTTTATTTCTATAATAGAATGCTGCAATTTTTGTTTTAATTCGAAACTGTGTATCAACCTTGGATATTTTTAAATGATTTTTTGTTTAATATCTTCAAGAATGTTTTCGAGTGATGTGATAACGCCTTTATCATCCTTGTACATAATATGTTTTGGTTTAAAGTGAATAGGTGAGTCAATGCCAGCAGCAGCTGAAATTCTGTATAATCCTTTTCTTAACGTAACGAGAAAATTAACTGCACGGTATTTCTTTTCGTCAATGATGAGTGCCTTTTGTAATTCTGGATCTGTCGTTGCGACACCGACAGGACAAGCATTTGAGTGGCATTTCAATGTTTGGATACATCCGATCGTTATCATGAATCCTCTTGCGATATTAACTAAATCAGCTCCCATCGCAATTGCAATTGCAATGCGATCTGGTGTAAATAATTTACCTGATGCGATAATTTTCACACGATCACGCACTCCGTATTTCTCAAGTGTTGAGACAAGAATCGGCAGTGCTGATTTAATTGGTAAACCGACACTATCAATTAACTCCTGATAAGAGGCTCCAGTACCGCCTTCACCGCCATCAATTGTTATAAAATCAGGACCTTTACCAGTGTCTTTCATATATTTTGCAAGCTGTTCGACACTGTCATTGCTGCCGACAACCATTTTTATACCAACTGGTTTTCCGGTATGCTCTCGAATTTTTTCAATAAATTCACATAATGAAGGAACATCACTGAATTCATGAAATCGATTTGGACTGTCGACAGATTTAAACGGTTCCACTTTACGAATCTCAGCGATTGCTGGTGTTACCTTCTCCGCATCAATATGACCGCCTCGTGTTTTTGCCCCTTGTGCTAGTTTAATCTCAAATGCTTTAATTTGAGGGATTTCACTTTTTCTTTTTAGCTCATCCCAGTCCATCCCTCCGTCTTTATTACGGACACCGAACATGGCAGGGCCAATCTGCATAATAATATCGACATCTCCTTTTAAATGATAAGGAGATAATCCGCCTTCCCCAGTATTCATCCATGTCCCCTTTGCAAGTCCTAAACCTTCTGATAAAGCAGTGATCGCTTGGTCTCCTAATGAGCCGTAGCTCATCGCCGACATTCCAATAAGTCCTTTTAAAACAAATGGGTGCTTCGTATTTGAACCAATGACAACAGCATCATCATCATGTAATAAATAAGCTAGAGACTGTTCATCTTCCCATTTTTCTTTTCTTTGTGAAAAGAGAGGATCTTTTAATAATATGTACCTTTTCGTTGTTATCCTCGTATTTTTATCTAATTTCATCTCTTCTGTTAATTTCGGAAACATATCATTGCGAACGAAAAATCCTTCTTCATCAAAATCACGTTTTGAACCAAACCCGATAACGTCCCGCATATATTTTGAACTTTTAACGATATGTTCATAATCATCTCTTGAGAAAGGCTTCCCTTCTGTATCATTGTTAAACCAATATTGTCTAAATTCAGGACCCACTTGTTCGAAGAAATAACGAACCCGGCCGAGTACTGGATAATTTCTTAAAATAGAGTGTGCTTTTTGATTACGGTCAAATATGAATAGGTAGATGACAATTACAACAAGTATTATGGTAACGAATGCAATGAAAATGAAGCCGACAACAGTGAAGATATCTGCAATATTCATTCATAACCCTCCTATCCTTTTTAATTAATTTGTTCGATTTTTAAAATCATATACTGCTAGAAAATAAATTGTTTGTTAAATGGGGAAATATAAGGGAATAGTCAATACATAGCGCATAAACAAAAAAATCTGTTTTTCTAAAAATAAAAGGAGGAGAAGATTTGAAAGCTTCGGATCTATTCATAAAATGTTTAGAAAATGAAGGTGTCGAATATATTTTTGGTATTCCTGGAGAAGAGAATACAGATCTTATTGATTCTCTAATTGATTCAAATATTCAGTTTGTTGTTGTACATCATGAGCAAGCAGCAGCTTTTATGGCTGATGTTTACGGAAGATTGACTGGGAAACCAGGTGTGTGTTTGGCAACGCTTGGACCGGGTGCAACCAATTTATTAACAGGCATTGGGGATGCTTATCTTGATTATTCCCCAGTTGTTGCTATTACAGGACAAGCAGGACTTGAAAGAATTCATAAACAATCCCATCAATATATTGACATTATCGGTGTTTTTGAAGAAGTAACAAAATGGAGCCAGCAAATTCGCGTTCCACATACGATTCCTGAAATTGTTCGAAAAGCATTTAAAAAGGCAGTGCTTGAAAAACCGGGTGCTGTACATATTGAATTGCCAGAAGATATTGCATCGATGGATACAGAAGGAGAGCCTATTCCAGTAACAAAAGTACCATTATACCTCCCAGATGAGGAGGAAATTAAAAAAGCAGCAGCTGCAATTAATGAGGCAAAAAGACCAATCATTTTAGCGGGAAATGGAGTCATCAGAGACAAAGCAGCAGGAGCTTTACGCAAATTTGCAGAAGATAATAATATTCCGGTTGTTAACACATTTATGGCAAAAGGTGTGCTGCCCTCTGATCATCCGTTAACATTATATACAGTGGGGATACAGGCGAAGGACTATGTGCTTTGTGGATTTGATATAGCAGATTTAATCATAACGGTTGGTTATGATATTGTGGAATATTTACCGAAATATTGGAATGATGAGGCGATGAATAAAATCATTCATATTGATAGTCTTCCAGCTGAAGTAGATGGATACTATCCACTTCAATCAGAACTCGTTGGTAATATTAAAAAAACGCTTGAAGCATTAAATCCTCATATTGAACAAAAGGAATTATGTTCAAAAATAAAACAATTAAAAACACAGCTCGTTGAAAAACTTCATGCTTCCGATGATACATCAGGAAGTCCAATTATTCCGCAGCGTATTCTTGCTGATTTAAAAAGGGCAGAAAAAGGAGAGGCAATCGTCATATCAGATGTCGGTGCACATAAGTTGTGGATTGCTCGTATGTATCAGCCGGAAAAACCGAATCATACAATTATATCAAATGGCTTTGCGACGATGGGAATCGCAGTACCGGGGGCAATTGCAGCAAAATTAGCGCATCCAGATAAACCGGTTGTTGCGGTAACAGGAGATGGCGGATTTCTTATGAATGGTGTGGAACTAGCAACGGCCAAACGTCTTGGTATTAGCTTTACTGTCGTTATTTTCCACGATGAGAAATACGGATTAATTGAATGGAAGCAATTGAATAAATTTAATCGTACGAATGCGATTGAGTTTACCGATCCTAATTTTTTACAATTTGCTGAAAGCTTTGGTGTAAAGGGGATAAAGGTGACTCATTCTGATGAATTACTGCCAGCATTAGAAGAAGCGATTTCAAGTAATGAAATTGTTCTGATTGATGTTGATGTCGATTATTCGGAAAATGAAAAGCTATCAAAAACACTTGGTGACTATATTTGTAAATTATAGGGGGACGTATGATGAAAAAGAAATGGCAGTTATGGATTGGAGGAAAATGGAGAGAAGCGAAGAGTTATGAGTCGCTGTATAATCCGCATACGAATGAAGAGATTGCACAAATCGGGCAGGCGGAACATGCGGATGCAGTAGAAGCAATTGTTGATGCACATGGGGCATATAAAAAATTTAAAGAATATCCAGCACATGCCCGAGCGAAAATTCTTGCTAAAGTGGCAGCAATTATGGAGGAACGAAGCGAAGAATGTGCGAAATTAATTGCTTTGGAAAGTGCAAAGTCCATTAGAAATGCCAGGGAGGAAATTAGCCGCACTGTACAAACGTACCGGTTTGCAGCAGAGGCAGCGAAAAGCAATTACGGTGAGCAAATTCCAATGGATGCGGCAGCAGGTGGAGAGAAACGTTTCGGTTTTACTATCAGAACATCAATTGGGGTTGTGACGGCAATTACCCCATTTAATTTTCCGTTTAATCTTGTGGCTCATAAAGTCGGTCCAGCGATTGCAGCTGGAAATTCTATCGTTTTAAAGCCTGCTGAACAAACACCATTAAGTGGATTATTGCTTGCAGAAATTTTTAAAGAAGCGGGACTTCCAAATGGTGTGCTTAACATTATCCCAGGGAAAGGTGATGTTTTAAGTGAAGCATTGACGACACATCCACATGTGAAAAAAGTGACGTTTACAGGAAGTGTTGAAGTCGGACATATTATTCAGCAACAAGCGGGTTTTAGAAAGCTGACACTTGAACTTGGCTCAAATTCTCCATTTATTATTGATGAAGGTGTTGATATTGACAACATTATAGAACGAACTGTACTTGGGAGTTTTTCTTATAATGGGCAAATATGTATTTCAATTCAAAGAATTTATGTTCACAGGTCACTTTATGAGAAATTTTTAGAACGATTTGTCGCACGAACGAAACAGCTCGTTATTGGTTCGCCATTTGAAGAAGATACGAATATAACAGCCGTTATTTCGAAAAAATCATTAGATAGAATTAAAAACTGGATTGATGAAGCGGTTCAAGAGGGGGCAAAAATCGAATGCGGCGGGACGATAGAAGGGAATGTACTGACACCCACAGTATTAACGAATGTCAATCGTGATTCAAAAGTATTTCGTTTTGAAGTGTTTGGTCCAGTTGTCTGTATTTTTCCATTTGACACATTAGACGATGCAATTAATGATGCGAATGATTCGCGTTATGGGTTAAATTCAGGAATTATGACACCGAGCCTTGAACGTGCCTTTTATGCTGCAGAAAGACTTGAAACAGGTGGTGTAATCGTCAATGATATTCCAACCTACCGAATTGACAATATGCCGTACGGAGGCTGGAAAGATAGTGGTGTTGGCAGAGAAGGTGTTAAATATGCTATGAGAGAAATGATGGAGGAGAAGTTTATTAGTTTTAAAATTGGTGATTAGTTTTAACTTAAGGGATGCGAAAAGCATCCTTATTTGTTTGGAAAGTAATCATTTTTTTCTTGCTTTTTCCTATCCCTTTTAATATAATTAATTATAGAACGTATGTTTGTTTTTTGTGAAATTCAATCATTTCTGAAAGGGTGAAAGCAATGCAAAATATTGATCAATATTTAGAAGAATATGATCTTTTACATATGAAAGAGGAGATTTTGAAAATTGCAGCTTCATCGATTGGAATTGTAAAAGAAAATGTAGGTGAAGATGATATTCCGGTCGGCAGTTCTAAGTTTGGCGGTTTGCCTGATCTGCCTTCCAATCTTTCCTTTCCCATCTATAATGACGGATACTTAACTTTTTTAGTTCAGCTGAATTTGGAGGAAGCAAAGCCTTTTGACAAAAATAATCTGCTCCCTAATAAAGGAATTCTTTATTTTTTCTACGATATTATGGAACAGCCATGGGGAATGGATGAAGAAGATGAAGGATGTTTTAAAGTTCTTTACTTTGATGGTCATTTAGAACAATTAAAGCGTACGCCTTATCCGGAGGAAACAGAAGATTATTTCCCATTGCCTGCGTATAAAGTGGTATTCGATGAAAGGTTTTCTTTTCCTGAAGAATTTGAGGGAATGAAGTGGAATGATGAGGGAATAGAAGATTTTTATGAATTTCGGGAACGTATAATGCAGGAAACAGAAGAGGATGTCAGTCATCCTATGCATTACATGCTGGGTCAACCTTTTAATATTCAAAATGACATATTTGAAGAAATTGTTTACTATGAAAATAAAGAAAAACTGTCATGGAACTCCAAAGAAATTCGTTCTAAAGCAGAAGAATTAGTTCTCCTTTTTCAAATGGACAGTGATGATGATCTTGAAGTTATGTGGGGAGATGCCGGAATTCTCTATTTTTGTATAAATAAAGAAGATTTGCAAAAAAAGCAATTTGATCAGGTAAAGTTCACTTTGCAATGCTATTAATGAAAAACTGTTAAAAGTCAGTAAAATACTGACTTTTAACAGTTTTTATTGTTTTAGCTGATTTAACTCTTCGATACATTCCTGTACAAGTGTAACCGTCTGGCTCATCGCTCCGCCGCCGCCGAATGCTGCAGTCACACCAACAGCTTCTAGAATTTCCTCCTCAGAACAGCCTTGATCGAGACATCCTTTTATATGGTAGATAATGCAGTATTCATTCTGAGAGTAAAGACTTATTCCTAACGCGATCAATTGCTTATCTTTTTGTGATAAAGCACCTTCTTTGAAACATTCCTCTGTAAAGGCATTAAACTGTTCAGCGAGTTTAGGCATCTTTTGTGTAAATAATCCAAGCCCGGATTTGTAATGATGAAGTGCTTCTTCTGTTGAATTTCTAGCTTCAAATTCCATACTCTTATTCATCCCCATTCGTAAAGTTCATAAATCAAAATTAGTATGAGCTAAATAACGATGCATTAAACATTTCCATAATCGACTAATTATAATTTCTTCCTTTCAAGGCAAAATGAGAAATAGTATGTATGATGAGGAGGAGTATTAAAAATGGAGTTAAACAGTGAAAGTACATCTTATCAGGCTGGCGATATTGTTTATGTCTTTTATCGAAATCCACATGTACAAAATGTAGCAAACATACAGGAAGCCGCTGTTGTGAATAATCCGGAAAATCCTGGTGAACTCGCATTGTTTTTATATGAAACATATTATCCGCTAACGAATGAAGTTGCTGTATATGCGAGTGCGGAGGAAGCGGAGCAGGCTTACGAGCAGTATATTGATTAGGGGGAAAATAATATGTTAAAGCCATTTACACCAAGGCTCGTCTATTTTGAACCGAATGCGCTTGAGTATCCATTGGGACAGCAGCTGAAAGAGAAATTCGAAAAGATGGATATGGAAATTCATTATACAACTTCCCATAATCAAATAAGAAATCTGCCGGGGGATAATGAGTTTCAAAAATACAGAGTCGCAAAATCAACACTTGTTGTCGGTGTTCGAAAAACATTGAAATTTGATACGTCAAAACCGTCAGCAGAGTATGCGATTCCTTTTGCTACAGGCTGTATGGGGCATTGTCATTATTGTTATTTACAAACGACAATGGGGAGCAAACCATATATCCGTACATACGTGAATGTAGATGAGATCTTGGAGGCAGCCGATAAGTATATGGAGGAGCGTGCTCCGGAAATAACAAGATTCGAAGCTTCCTGTACATCTGATATTGTAGGGATCGATCATTTAACACATACATTGAAGCGGGCGATTGAGCATTTCGGACAGTCGGAATATGGAAAGCTGAGATTTGTAACTAAATTTCACCATGTTGACCATTTACTTGATGCAAACCATAATGGGAAGACACGGTTTCGTTTCAGTGTAAATGCAGATTATATTATTAAAAACTTTGAACCCGGAACCTCTCCGTTAGAAAAGCGGTTAGAGGCTGCTAATAAAATCGCAAATGCTGGTTATCCATTAGGATTTATCGTTGCACCTATTTATCTTCATGAAGGATGGGAGGAAGGGTATTATCAAATGTTTGAGCGCCTTGAAGCACAAGTGCCAATGCATGCAAGAGATGATTTAACATTTGAATTTATCCAGCATCGTTTTACAAAGCCTGCCAAAAGGGTTATTGAAAAAAATTATCCTCTCACGAAATTAGAACTGGATGAGGAAAAGAGAAGGTATAAATGGGGGAAATACGGGATAGGTAAATATATTTATCAAAAAGAAGAAGAGGAAGATATTAAAACTCATCTTCAATCATATATGAAGAAATTTTTCCCGAAAGCGAAATTGGAATATTTCACATGACAGTATATTTATCTGAATGAGGGTGAAAATAAACATAGTGCTTAAAGCGCTAATTAACTTCGATGTGGAGTGAGATTAAATGAATAATATACGTGAAGGTGTCATTCCAACTGCGTTAGGTTCTGCTGTAACAGCTACAGGCTATATGTTGAAACAAAAACGCGGGTCCAATAAAATGGTAGCGAATACTGTGTTTGGTTTTGGTTTAGCGCACGTCGTATTAGGTGTCATTGATCTTGTTCAGCACCGTCGTTAAAATGAAAAGCGAGCATGTCATATGCTCGCTTTTACCTTTATTTATTTGTTAATTCCTTTTTCGACTGTTTAAAGAAAAACAGTTCATAAATAACAGGTACTAATACTAATGTCAGTAATGTAGAGGAAGTTAATCCGCCGATTACCGTAATGGCAAGCCCTTTTGAAATAAGAGTACCTGATGATGTTGTGAGTGCTAATGGAATTAATGCTGCAATCGTTGCAAAAGCAGTCATTAAGATAGGGCGAAGTCTCGTTTTACCAGCTTCAATAAGAGCCTCGCGTATCGGCATATTCTTTTGTTCGCGGTTTTGCCCGATCCGGTCTACGAGTACGATAGCATTCGTTGTTACGATACCGATTAACATTAATAATCCAATCATGACGCTAACTGACATCGGTTCCCTTGCAATAAATAATCCAAGTAAGGAACCAATTGGGACGAAAATAAGAGAAGAGAGAATAATAAAAGGAATTCTTGCCTTCCCAAATGTAATAAGCATTGTTAAGTATACTAATCCAATCGCAATGACCATTGCAAGACCGAGCTGAGTAAATGTCTCAACAGTTTCATCACTCCCGCCGCCGCCTTCAAATGTTACGTCTTTTGGAATGTCTACATCTGTTTTCACACCTTCAATAACTCTTTGTGAAACAGAACGAATATCATTTGAATCGATTGTTGCGGAGATTTGTGCGAAAACTTTGCCGTCTAACTTTTGAATTGACGTAAATTCTTCTATCTCCTCAATTTTTGCCAGTTCTGTAATTGGCACAGGTCCCTGAGCCGAGAAAATCGTTAATTTTTTCAACTCATCGATGGAAGCTGTCTGCTTATCATAAGAAAGCAGTACGGTATTTTCTTCTCCATCTAATACTAGATTACCAATTGTTACTGGCTTTGTAGTATCACTTACTGTTCCTAAAAGCTGATAACCTGAAATACCTAATTTAGATGTTTTCTCCGAGTCAATATCAACGATAATTTGTTTTTGTTTCTCAGAAAAATTATTGGAAATATATTTTAAATCTTTTTGTTCCTTCATATAATTTTCTACATTTTCAGCTGCTTTCTGTAAATCTTGCAGATTAGTAGAATATAAGTTGATATTAACATTATTATTAGAAGGCGGACCGCCGGTAGATTGTTCTTGAACACCGAGCTTTGCTGCAGGTTCTTCTTTTAGAACAATACCTTCCATTTCCTTTTCAAGTTCTTTTATGAAGTTTGAAACTTTCACCTTATCTTCCAAGCTTAAAAAATAGTTTGCTTGATTTTGTCTTTTAATACCAGTTTCGAAATCACGGCTCCCTATTCCTGCTGTTACTTCTTTTATTTCTTTCTTCTTATCAAACATTTTTTCTACTTGAAGGGAGATTTCATTTGTCCGATCAAGAGAAGTAGCAGCTGGCAACTGTACTGTTGCGACAAGCAGTTTCTGCTCTTCATTCGGTATGAATGTAAAGCCGAGACCAGGTACAAGTGCGCTTGAGCCGACTAATGTTAATATCGATAACCCGATAATAACTCCTTTTCGCTGCAGAGACCATTTAATGATCTTTTCGTATATACGTTGTAAAGGACCTTCTTTTTCTTCTTTCGGCACTTTTTTAAACGAGAATTTCGCTAATATTGGAACGATCGTAATCGAGACGATAAGGGATGTTAATAAAGAAAAAATAATCGTTAATGCAAATGGCAGGAAAAACTCTCCTGTTATACCGCCGACAAAGCCTAAAGGTAGGAAGACGACGACAGATGTAATCGTTGAAGACGTAATCGCTTTTAAAATCTCTTTCGTAGAGTCTTGAATTAATTCATTCGTCATACCAGTTTTTTCTCTTCGAACCCGTCTGAAAATATTTTCAATAACGACGATGCTGTCATCAACAACACGCCCAACAGCGACAGCCATTCCACCTAATGTCATGATGTTTAATGAAATATCAAGCTGATATAAGAAAATAGACGAAACAAGTAAAGAAAGCGGAATGGAGACGATAGCGATAATTGTTGCTCTGAAATTACGTAAAAAGACCAAAACAGCAATCGAAGCAAAAAGCGCTCCCAGTAAGCCTTCTTTTACTAATGTATTAACTGATTTCTCAATACCTTCTGCTGAATCGAATCCAATTTTATACTCTAACTGATCATCATATTTATCTAAAATAGCAAGAACTTTGCCTGCTATTTCAACCGTATTTGCATCTTGCTGCTTTGTTACAGCCATAGAAAACGAATCCTGTAAATCAAATCGTGTTATTTCAGGTTTATCTGTTATTTCTTCTATTTTTGCAATATCAGACAGTTTTACCGCTGGACTATTTGGTGCCATTTTTGATTTTAAAACGATGTTTTCAAGTTCTCTTTTTACTTCAATTTTTTCCTGTACCCGAATTGGAACTACAATATCATTGTCATTTATGCTTCCGGCTGGAAAGGAAAGCTGTTTCTCATTTACTTGCTCTTTAATTTGATCTAATGATAGGCCGGCTGCAGAAGCTTTTTCTTGATCGACTGTAATCTGCAGTATTTCTTCTGTGAAACCACCGACGGACACATTGTTTATTCCAGGAATTTTATTCATTTCTGGAACAATTTCATCTTGTAATAATTGCTGCAAATCTTCTTTTCCCTCAGCAAAAAGAGAAATGTTGAAGATTGGGAATGCGCCAAATGACAGGCGGTTGACACTTATTTCAGCCATATCAGGCAAATCTGTTTCTTTTATAATATTATTTACTGTTTCTTCTGCATCATCTAATGAAGTACTGAAAGGAAATTCAAGATTAATAGTTGAAAAGTTTTCATATGATGAGCTTTGGATTTTTTTAACTCCCTCAATACCTTTTAAGTTTGTTTCAAGTTTTTCTGTTACTTGTTCATTAATATCCTGTGGCGCAGCACCTGGATAGAAAATTTGAAGCGTTAGTTGTGGAAATTCGATATTCGGCAGTAAGTCCACTTTTAATTTTGAAAAAGCAAAAAGCCCGCCTAAAATAAGTAAGAATGACATAATAAAAACAGCAACTGCATTTCTTAAGCTGAATCTAGTTAAAAAACTCAAAAAATAACCTCCCTTAGTATAAGTAGTTTTAATGTAAAAAGAATGATGACTAATCTTATGAATTTCCCTAATTCAAAATGATGATATGTATGCTGTGAAATAAGAAAATTTTCTGTTTGATGCAAGCTTGAATGTTTTTATACATAACTATATACTTGCTTCTTGATTAATACAGATCATATATCCTTTGTATAATCTTTTCAGCCATATAAGGCTGTATAAGTGTCTGCCTCTCTTAGTAATAAGTATGTAATATTTATATATGTTCGTAAAAACCTCCTTAGAATAAAGTCACTTATTTCCTATTATAAACAGTATAAAGGATAATAAAATATTGTACAATGTTTTTGAGTATAAGATTATACGAAGATTATACAATATATTATAATCTTCTTATTACAAAGTCAGGAGGGAGGAAAATTGTTTACTCGTTTATTTTTTATAATAAGTTGTCTATATGGGATTATTTCGGGAGTTGTTTTAGCGTTATTTTTGAAACTAATTGAGAAAATAACTGGAGACAAAGTGTATACTCTTTTATTAAATGTCGATTATATTCCTTTTATTAATCGTTATCATTTTTCAGAGATAGTAGAAGTCATATTTCATCTCATTATTTCTATTTTGTTAACTAGTATTTTATGGATATTTATATGTTATAGAAAGATTACGGATCGCAAGGATAGAATATTATTCTGTTTTGCTGCATGTTTAATTATTGGTGCTTTATTATATCCAACAACAGCCTTTTCAGATAGAACTCCATCTTTATTAAGTATGTCATCGCTTACGTATTGGCTGATTGGTCATATGGTGTATGGACTTATATTAGGTATATCATTAAGTAAAATAAAAGCTTATTGACAAAGGGAGAGAAAAAATAAAGAAATTATTAAATTGAATCAGTAAAAGTAGTGACTATTATAGAGATATATTTCTTATGATAGAAGAGGGGATGGGACGCATTGATTTACAGACTTTCTGAGCGGGAAAGCCCGCTGCTTTAGCTGTGGAAGTGTCAAATAAATATCCGCAAATAAAAAGGAAAATTAAATTAATCCGTCTAACGGGAGATGATTTAACAGAAGTGGAACAATTAGTTCGAACTATTAATGAAATTGGAGCAGATACATTAAAAGTAGCTGCTGCAGAGGACTTATACGGCAGGATGAATAAGCTTTAAAATATTGTATAAATAAACTGAAAAAGATTTCTCCAATAGACGCTGAATTTCTATCAGCGTCTTTTAATTTTGCATAAGAATGTCTAATTTAGACATTCTAATGTTAAGAAGAGATTGATATTTATATTGATTTAATGCTTCAAATAAAGGGGAGCAATTTGTATGGTGTTTTTTAAGAAAAAATCGGATACAAAAAAATGGTTGTTAGAACAGCTTGGATCTTCGCAGGATGTTGTTATGAAAGAAATAAAAGCGGAGGATAAAAAGGGAGAAATTCTTTATATTAGAAGTTTATGTGATGAAAGTAAATTACAAAATTTTTTATATAAACCTTTTTATGAAACTAATAAAAAACAATTTGAACATTATCTTGATTCTTTGCCTAATAATGAAGATGAGCTAACAAAGGAAAAGCTATTAAAAGATATTATGCAGGGGTCTATCATTCTTTTCATAAATGATTATATCTATACAGTGGAAGCTAAGAAAGTGATAAATAATACGATTGGCGAGGCAACAATTGAGACGGTCATTCAAGGTCCACAAAATGGTTTAAGCGAGGTAGTAGAGACGAATATTAATTTAATTCGCCATCGCTATCCCCAAGCCTCGCTTCAATTGGAACAAACAAATATTGGGAAGTTATCTCAAACGAAAGTAGCAATTATGTATGACAAGGATGTCGCAGATGAAAAATTAATTAAAGAAGTGAAAAAACAGCTCTCTAAAGTGGAAGTAGATGTATTACAGTCAGTAAGTCAGCTGCATAAACAAATGACCAACCGGAAGCGATCTCTCTTCCCGACGATGATGATAACGGAAAGACCGGACCGGATTGTACATAATTTAGCACAAGGGAAGATAGCTATAATCATTGAAGGAAGTCCGTTTTCTTTAATTGCACCAGCTGTCTTTTATGATTTTATGTCTTCGATGGAAGAAGTGTACCAGTTATATTGGATAAGTCGCTTTATTATTGTGTTGCGGTACATAGGACTTTTCATAAGTATTATTCTGCCTGCTTTATACATAGGTATTATCGCTTTTAATCCTGAAATATTTCGGGTCCAGCTTGCCTTAAGTATAGCAGGAAGCAGGTTAGGGGTTCCTTATCCAGCTTTTTTAGAAGTATTATTCATGCTCTTAATGATGGAGCTTTTAACAGAGGCAAGTGTCCGTCTCCCTAAACAGATTGGATCAACTGCAACGACGGTTGGTGGATTAATTTTAGGACAGGCTGCAGTAGAGGCGAGCCTTATCTCGAGCGTTATGATTATTATTGTTGGAGCGGTCGCGATTGCTAATTTTGTTATTCCAATAAATTCAATGTCATTTGCGATGCGTGTTGTGAAATATGTTTTATTAGGTTTAACTGTGTTTTTTGGAATGATTGGACTCGTCTTTGGAGTAATTGGTTTAGTCATTTATATAGCAAATCTTGAGAGTTTCGGACAGCCGTATTTAAAACTCTTTTTTCAATCACGATCAAAAGGTGCGAAAAAGGAGGCAAGTTCATCTTGAATCGTTATTTTTTTTATCTTATTGCAACAAATATGCTTGTTAATGTAATTGTGTGGGTTCCAAAAATTCTTTTAGCAGAACGATTTGATGGCGCCGTAATGGCAATTCCTCTAGGTGTTTTGATTGGTACAATATTTCTTTTTCTATTTGTACCGGCTATAAATAAGTTTCCTAATTTAGGAATACCGGAAATTTTAGAACAGACACCGGGGTTATTTCGTTTCTCTTTTTTATTTCTTTTTTCCGTTATGTGGTTTTTAGCTGGAGTAATCACCCTCCTGTCATTTGTAGACCATCTTGTGGAATTTGTTAATCCGGAAATGCCAAGTTTAGCTCTCGTCATTTTATTTCTTTTTCTCGTTATTATAGTGTTGAGATACTCTGATGCAAGTAAGCTGCTATATGCTTTAGAAATTCTGCTTGTACTGAACGTTCCCCTCATTTTAATTATTATGTATCAAGCATATACAAATGAATATTTAACAATGGATTCCATTTTTGAAGTGGGAACACATCTTTTCGAAATACCTTCATGGAGCGCAATTTCTTCTGTCACGTATATATTTTCCGGGTATGCAAACATGGTTATATTTAACCGTGTATTTAACAAAAAAATCAGTATGAAATTGTTAGCTGTCATTCCTTTTGTGGCAATCGGTAACTTACTTACTTCATTTTTTATACCGATCGGATTGTGGGGAGCAGATGGTGTAGGTGAGCTTGCATATCCTTGGACCTCGACTGCAGACACTTTAAGCATTGAGTATGGACCGGTTGAAAGAGTTATTACTGTTTTTATCCTACTGTATGTCAGTATTACAACTATGAGTATCCTTATTCATTGGTATGTAGCTTTAGAAATGATAAAGAGCATGTTCAATATAAAAAGAGCGGGGAAAATAAAAAAATTTGTTACTAACTGGGCAGCACTTTTAAGTTTCGGAATAGCATCGATAATATTAGAAACTATGACAACAAATAAATCTATTGGACAATTATCAGAAATATGGTTAGATATTCGCTTTCCATTTGAAGCTGTTCTTGTTGTTTTTATGTTCTTTTTAGCAAGGAGGAAGAAGGCTTGAGACATTTATTTAAAAGAATAGTCATTCTTATTTCTATTGTGCTTGTCTTGTCTTCCTGTGGCTATAAGGATATTGATAAACGTTTCTTTGTTGTGACAATTGGTATAGATAAAGCGGAAAATGAAAATAAAAAATATAAAATAATGTTAAAAGTAGCTGTTCCCAGTCCAGATATTAAGACAGAGCAGCAAACATTTATTGTCTCTGAGTACGAAAGCAATTCCGTTACAGGTGCGGTTCGTATGATAAAAAGTAAACTGTCTAAAGAGCTTGACTTTAGTCATACCAAAATGATTCTGTTTGGGGAAGAGGTGGCACAAGACGACGTAAGGGAATTAACAGACTGGCTTATACGGCGAAGAGATATTCAAAAAATTGCCTGGGTGGGAATCGGTAAGCCGAATGCAGAGAACATCTTAAGAATGAATCGGCTGACAGAGGAAATACCGTCAAATGCTTTGTTCTTAACGTTTGGAAATACTGGAACAGATTCTGTCTATATTCTGAGTGAACGCTTATTTGATTTTAGAAAGAGGATTACTGAAAGAGGGATAAGTCCTATTTTACCGATAGTAGAAAGTAAAGGTAAAGGTGAGAGAGAGTATTTTGAAGTTAATCATGGAGCTGTATTAGATGATAAAAAAGTAAGGATGGTTTTAACATCAGAAGAAACGAAAATTTTAAATATTATGTTAAAGCGTATGGAAGAGGCGGATATTCGGGTGGATAAAGATGGGGAAGAACTTTTTTATATAGCTTCAGAAGGTTCGAGTGCAAAGTATAAAGTAAAGGTTAAGAAAGGTAAAAAACCGACAGTCGATGTTCATATTCGAATCAGTGGAATTCTTGAAGAAGAATTGGAATATACAGGCACAACTAATTTTAAAGAATATGAAAAAATGGCAGAACAGCAGGTGAAACAGAGAGTACTTCACTTATTAACCACGCTTCAAAAAGAGAATTTAGATCCGATTGGTTTTGGACTATCCTATCGTGCAACCCATTTTAATAAAAATGACTGGGAAGAATGGCTGGCTATCTATCCTCATATTGACTTTAATGTCGATGTTGATATGAAAATTGAGGGGAGCGGGCTGTTAAAGTAATCCTTAATGAATTATGTTTACCTAACGTGTAAACAATATGAAATATAATCAATGGAGAAAAGAGGAGATTATAGACAGTGGACAAACAGCTGCAATACGGTGATGACTATAAATTTATACCGGTTACATCGATTACAAGCGGAATGGGAATGGAGGTTTCGCCAGATGTATACTGCTATGCGATTCAGGTAGTAAATATTTGCTATGTTGGAAGTGCTGTACAAAATAGTGGCTTTGTGTTGATTGATGCAGGAATGCCAGGATCGGCAGAAAAAATTATTGCAGAAACAGAAAATAGATTTGGTGCAGGGAGCCGGCCAAAAGCAATTATTCTTACACATGGACATTTTGACCATGTTGGAGCAATTGTTGAGCTCATCGAACATTGGGATGTGCCGGTTTTTGCACATGAATTAGAATTTCCATATTTAACAGGTAAAAAGAGCTATCCGGAGCCGGATGCAACGGTTGAAGGAGGTTTAGTTGCGAAAATGTCGCCAATGTTTCCTAATGAACCTGTTCAGTTAGGAGAGCATTTAAGGAAACTGCCTGAGGATGGAACTGTTCCCGAAATGGAAGGCTGGCGTTTTATTCATACGCCGGGGCATTCCCCAGGACATATATCTTTATTTAGAGAAGAGGACCGAACACTTATTGCTGGTGATGCGTTCGTTACTGTAAGACAAGATTCTTTATATAAAGTGTTAACACAGCAACAGGAAATTAATGGACCGCCAAGATATTTAACGACAGATTGGCTTGCTGCTTGGGAATCGGTTAAGAAGCTTCAGCAATTAAATCCAAGTATGACAGTAACCGGTCATGGTACACCAATGTCTGGTCAGGGGTTATCTGATGGATTGAATAAACTCGTACAGGATTTTGAACAAATCGCAATACCGGACTATGGTCGTTTTGTAAATCGTCTGAAGCATTAATTTTTAGAGAGTTCGGACCTCTTCAGCTTTTAGAGGAAACATGTTGGAGAGGTTGTCAGTAACTATAGTTCTAATAAGTAAAGCCATCTCTTTAGACTAGGGAGGATAAGAGATGATCAGTATTATAGCAGTCAGTAATGAGTTGGAATTAATGACGAATTGTTCCTTGGATGAGCTTCAGGAAGATTATATTAAATGGTATTGGATAGATTTTAACGAGCCGACAGAGGAGGAGATAAAAGAGCTAGATCATTCGCTTTTCTTTCACCCTCTTGCAATTGAAGATTGTATTCATAAGCTGCAGCGTCCAAAATTAGATTACTATGGAAACTACAGTTTTTTTGTTACACATCGCTTAAATGAAGCTGAAATTGAAAAAGAAGAAATAAATTTTTTTGTAGGGGAAAATTATATTGTTTCTTTTCATCATCTCCCTTCGAAAGAAATTCATGATACATGGCAGCTGCTTCTAGCATCAAAAAAACTGAGCAAATGGGATCAGTACCTCGTTCTTTACCATATTATGGACAAGATTGTTGACGGTTATTTTCCAATCGTTTATCAGTTGGAAGAAGCGCTTGATCAATTAGAGAATAATACGAAGGACCAAACAATGGAGCAATTATTAGAACAATTATTTGATACAAGACATTATTTGCTTAAATTAAGGCATACTGTCATACCGATGAGGGATTTAGTTTATCGTATGCTTAATTCTCATCGGTTAAGAGGGATCAAACGAAAGAAAGAATATTTTTCGGATATTCACGATCACTTATTAAAATTAGCAGAAATGGTTGATGCGAATAGGGAGTTAACAAATGATATAAGGGATAGTTACCTATCACTTAATTCCCATCAGTCCAACCGAATCATGAAGGTTTTAACAGTTATTACAACCATTTTTATGCCGCTTACTTTTATTGCTGGAATTTATGGAATGAATTTTAAAAATATGCCGGAACTTACTTGGAATTTCGGTTATTTTCTTATTCTCTTTATGATGTTTTGCATTGGGGTAGGAATGTTTTTATGGTTTAAAGGGAAAGGATGGTTTAGCTAAAAGAAGCAAGATTTACTTTTGATGAACAAAAGAAATTAATCGAATATTTATTATTATTAACAGCAATTACTAATAGTAAATAAGAGAAGACTGGTTCAAATATGGCTTGAGACCAGTCTTTCTCATGTTTACATAAACAAGTGATTAATAGCCACCGCCTACATAAGCAGCACCAACGATAATTAAAAGAATGAATAATACAACGATTAGAGCGAAACCAGCTCCATATCCACCACCAGCTGTACTCATAAAAGCACCTCCTTTTAAGTAAGGATAATTTAATTTATGTTCAGATATTATATTCGTGTAGACGAAATGAATAATAATTTATTTTTACTATGGAGACAGAAAGAAGCTTGTACATAATAAATGGATATAGGTTAATAATAATTTTGAGTGAAGGGGGAGAGTAGCTATGGAAATACCGGCACATGCGGGGAGTAAAAATGACGAAAAAGGCGAAAAAAAATTAGCCTGGTGGCAGCTGTCCTTAGTTGGAGTAGGATGTATTATCGGGACAGGCTACTTTCTAGGTTCAGTAATCGGGATAAAGATGACAGGACCTTCCATTATCATTTCTTTTATTTTAGCAGGTATAGGTACTTATATTGTATTTGAAGCTCTAGCGAAAATGGCAACAAAAGACCCTGATAAAGGTGCTTTCCGTTCCTATGCGAAAAAGGCATATGGGAGATGGGCCGGCTTTAGCAGCGGCTGGGTATATTGGTTTTCTGAAATGTTAATAACAGGGAGTCAGCTTACAGCATTGTCACTTCTTTCAAGATTATGGTTTCCAAATGTACCATTATGGGTATTTGCTCTGATCTATGCTGTTCTTGGTGTAATCGTTGTTTTAATCGGTACGAAAGGATTTGAAAGAGCACAGAATATATTTGCCATCATTAAAATTGCGGCAATAACGATGTTTATTGTCTTAGCTGTCACTATTTTATTTGGTTTCTTCGGAGGGAACAGCAGTCATTTTAATATGCCAAAAAGTATGAATGAATTTATGCCAAAAGGATTTTCCGGTTTATGGTCATCCCTTATTTTTGGATTTTATGCATTCGGTGGAATTGAAATTATGGGGATTATGGCAACGAGGTTAAAAAAGAAAGAAGAGACGAAAAAATCAGGATCGATTATGTTAATCATCTTAATGAGTATTTATTTAATTTCTCTTATCTTGGCAACGGGCCTAGTAGCGGTAAATACGTTCAATACAGACAAAAGTCCTTTTGTCACTGCTTTACATCAGTTTGACATTGCTTTTTTCCCACATGTCTTTACAGCAGGCATTATTATTGCGGGATTTTCAACGATGACAGCTTCCCTATTTGCTGTAACGAGCATGATCGTCACATTAGCGGAGGATGGGGATGCACCACCTGTTTTTGCAAAGAAAGGGAAGCTTAAAGTGCCTCCATTTGCGATGATACTTACAGTTTGTGGGCTTATTACATCGATTATTTTATCTCTCGTTATGCCAGACAGCGTGTATGAATATATTACGACAGCTGCCGGTTTAATGCTTTTATACAATTGGTTTTTTATTTTAATTTCCTTTCCGAGGCTTATTAAGGCAAGTGGTTTTGATCATGTAAAACGATTTATAGGAATGGCATTAATATTACTTGCTATTAGCGGTACTTTATTACACAAATCAAGCAGACCTGGTTTTTTTGTCAGTATATTATTCGTTGCTGCTATCTTTGCGGTTCTTTTAGTAATGAGATTAATGGGGAAAAAGAAGAAAAGTTTTTCCCCACAGGGAACATGAGAAACAGTTGTTAAAATAATAGCTTAAATGCTTGTATTCCGAAATAAATTCCAAAACCTATTAATGAAAGTCCAGAGAGGATAGAAATAAGGGCAAGAATTTTAGCACTTAAAAAACGGCGGCAGCTGCTTGCAATGGTTGCCATTGTTACGTCCCATAAAAGCAGTCCAATAAAGATAGCACCGCTATACATTGCGACATGTGCTGCATCATGTTCAGCCGCTGTTTTGGCAAGAATAGATCCGAAAATACCGAGCCAAAAAAGGATTGTCAGAGGGTTCGAGATTGACATGAGAAACCCAGAAAAAAAGGATCTTGATTTTGATTCCTTTTGTTTTCTTGCTTCAAAATTAATTTTTCCAGCATTCAATAAACTTTCAATCCCTGTATAGACAAGGACGAAAAAGCCAAAAGACCATAAGAATGTCTTTACAAAGGGGATTTCAAGAAAATGGACAATACCTAGATAAACTGCCAGCATATAAATAGCATCTGCTGTCATTGCGCCTAAGCCTACAAGCCATGCATGGAAAAAACCACTTTTTATTCCTTTATCTAATTGTGCGGCATTTACAGGTCCGATAGGTGCGGCAAGGGAGAGACCAAGAAAAATATAACCGAAAAAAATACCCAATATGTACAACTCCTTAAGTAATTATTTGAAAAGTAATATAGTTTGTACAATTGTATTCACAGAGCAATGGTTGTACTACAAATTTCTGCTTATAAAAGAATGAGAAAGGAAATGGTGAGATGTCTATTTTCGTTTACCAAACATTTGAAATTAATCAGGGGAAATTTAAAGAAGCACTGGAAAATTTAGAGGAAATGAAGAAATATCGCACTGAAAAATATGATCATAAAGTAGATGTCTTAACACCTATTACAGGACAAGATCATACATATGCCCTTTTAGCGGCATACGATGGGCTCGCAGAAATGGAATTACAAAATAAGAAAATGTACGATGATGAAGAATATTTAAAACTTGTTAGCGGGTTCTTTTTAGAAAATATTATTCAAGGTAGTATGCATACGCAAATATACCGATCAATGAAAGTGATGAAACAAGAGTAATTATTAGACTGCTGGTAACAGATGATTTACAATGAGGAGAATTATATTTTACTTGCTTTTTTTCGGGAGTGGAAAATGTGGATCAAAAAATATTACCGGCATCATCAAATTTGAAGGATTTTGAAAAATTTCTGAAAAGTCCATTTGAAATTGGGGTTTTTCTAGAAATGCATATTGCGCAGCTGAAAAATATCAATGAATTAGCAAAACGTCATGGAAAGAAAATGATCTATCATGTTGATATGATTCAAGGACTGAGAAATGATGATTATGCGACAGAATTTATCTGCCAGGACTTTAAACCTTACGGATTGATTTCGACGAAATCAAACGTTATATTAAAAGCGAAACAAAAGAAGGTAAAAGCAATTCAAAGGATATTTTTAATCGATTCACATGCGCTTGAAAAAAGTTACCGCCTCGTTGAAAAAACAAAACCTGATTATATCGAGATTTTGCCGGGAGCGATGCATTGGATGATTAAAGAGGTAAAGGAGCGTCTTGAAACGCCTATTTTCGCCGGAGGTCTTATACGAACGGAAGAAGAAGTATACCGAGCATTAGAGGCTGGAGCAAGTGCTATTACTACATCAAAAGCAGAACTATGGAATTTGTGAAAAAAAGTGTTGCCAGCGCTTACAGAGTCGTTTATGATGAAACTAAGTTAATATATCGTGATGGAGTTAAGGAGATTCACACAGTTTTTACCTATTTTTATAGGTTTATTCTGTCGTGGGTCTCCTTTTTCTGTTCACTGAATTATTTTAAAAGGAAGGGAATGATAATATGTCGCCATTTATGGGAGAAATAATTGGTACGATGATTCTCATTATTTTTGGTGCTGGTATTGGTGCTGGTTCCTCTTTAAAAGGTACTTACTCACACAATGCGGGATGGATTGTAACGACACTCGCTTGGGGACTTGGTGTGACGATGGGAGTCTTTGCAGTCGGTTCTATCAGCGGGGCGCATTTGAATCCGGCGG
Source organism: Metabacillus fastidiosus NBRC 101226 (assembly GCF_001591625.1). Classification (GTDB taxonomy): domain Bacteria; phylum Bacillota; class Bacilli; order Bacillales; family Bacillaceae; genus Metabacillus; species Metabacillus fastidiosus. The sequence goes on along the minus strand of NZ_BCVG01000027.1, from coordinate 4,137 downwards.
TTACAATTGCATTAGCATTGAATGGGGATTTCTTATGGTCTGATGTGCCAGGCTATATTATTGCGCAAATGATTGGTGCTATGATAGGAGCAGCAATCGTATTTTTACATTATTTACCTCACTGGAAAGCGACAACAGATCAGGTGACAAAGCTGGGAGTATTCTCAACGAGTCCAGCTATTCCTCACACTTTCTCTAATTTATTAAGCGAAATTATAGGTACTTTTATTCTCGTATTAGGACTATTATTTATTGGAGCAAATAAATTTGCAGAAGGATTAAACCCTCTCGCTGTTGGACTTTTAATCGTGGTAATCGGTATGTCTTTAGGTGGGACAACTGGTTACGCAATTAATCCAGCTCGTGATTTAGGACCAAGAATTGCCCACTTCTTACTGCCAATCCCAGGTAAAGGAAGTTCGAACTGGTCATATGCGTGGATCCCGGTTGTTGGCCCGATTTTAGGAGGAGCTGTAGCGGTGGTTGTATATCAAACTATTTTTTTAGGAACATTAACTGCTTTACTATGGATTGTCTTAGCTATAATTATAGTAATCTTATTATTAGTATCTATATTAGGTAATAAAAAGTCAGTTGGAAATACAGTTTCAAATAATATGTAGGAAAAGGGGGATATAATGATGGAAAATTATATTCTTTCATTAGACCAAGGTACGACAAGCTCAAGGGCAATTTTATTTAATGAGAAAGGAGAAGCTGTTCATATTGCGCAAAAAGAATTTACTCAGCATTTCCCGAAACCGGGCTGGGTCGAGCATAATGCGAGTGAAATTTGGGGGTCTATTCTTTCTGTTATCGCAGAAGTTTTATCTGAATCAGGAATAAAGCCGGAGCAGGTAGCAGCGGTTGGAATAACGAATCAAAGGGAAACGACAGTTGTATGGGATAAAGAAACTGGTGAACCTGTTTACAATGCGATCGTTTGGCAGTCAAGACAAACGAGCGATATTTGTGAGCAGTTAAAAGTACAAGGACATAATGATTTGTTTCGAAGAAAAACGGGACTTCTCATTGATGCCTATTTCTCTGGTACAAAAGTGAAGTGGATATTAGATAATGTGGAAGGTGCAAGAAAAAAAGCGGATGAAGGAAAGCTTCTGTTTGGAACGATTGATACTTGGCTGATCTGGAAACTGTCCAGCGGAAAAGCGCATGTAACAGACTATTCAAATGCGTCCCGTACATTAATGTATAATATTTATGACTTGAAATGGGATGAGGAACTGCTTGATATTTTAACAGTTCCAATATCAATGCTTCCGGAAGTGCGTCCTTCATCAGAGGTTTACGCAAAAACAGATGCGGATCATTTCTTTGGGCAGGAAGTTCCAATTGCGGGTGCTGCAGGTGACCAGCAGGCTGCCTTATTTGGACAAGCGTGTTTCAATGAAGGGATGGCTAAAAACACATATGGGACAGGCTGCTTCATGCTGATGAATATGGGAGAGAGAGCGGTTCGTTCAGAGCATGGATTACTTACGACAATTGCATGGGGATTAAATGGAAAAGTGGAATACGCCCTCGAAGGCAGTATTTTCGTCGCCGGTTCTGCTATTCAATGGCTTCGTGACGGTTTAAGAATGTTTAAAGAAGCAAAAGAGAGTGAAAAATACGCTAAGCGTGTTGATTCAACAGACGGTGTCTATGTTGTCCCGGCATTTGTAGGGCTTGGAACACCTTATTGGGACAGTGATGTAAGAGGAGCAGTGTTCGGATTAACGAGAGGAACAGCGAAAGAACATTTTGTCCGTGCAACATTAGAATCACTTGCATATCAAACGAAAGATGTATTATCTGTCATGGAAAAGGATTCAGAAATCGAGTTGAAAACATTGCGCGTAGATGGTGGAGCAGTGAAAAATGAATTTTTAATGGATTTCCAGGCTGATATTCTTAATGTTCCCGTTGAAAGACCGACTGTAAATGAAACAACAGCGCTTGGAGCTGCCTATTTGGCTGGTTTAGCTGTAGGCTACTGGGAGAATCAGGCGGAGATCGCCAAGCAATGGTCTGTTGATAAACTGTTTTTACCGACAATGGAAGAAGAGACTCGGAAGGAATTATATGGAGGATGGAAAAAAGCAGTTCAAGCAGCAATGGTTTTTAAATAAAAAAACCTTCATATTAATCAATTAATATGTTATAATAAACACAAGTTAATAGCTCGGTAGGAGATACGGAGAGACCATAAAGGATTATCGATAAAACGATAGTCGACTTTGTGGTCTCTTTTTTTGTCTATCTGCGAGCATGAAAAGGGGAAATGAATAATGAAGTTTTCAAATAAAAACAGAAACGAAATTGTTCAGCAATTAAAAACAGAAAAATATGATGTATTAGTGATCGGCGGGGGAATTACGGGAGCAGGTATCGCTTTAGATGCTTCTACTCGTGGAATCAGAGCAGCTCTAGTAGAAATGCAGGACTTTGCGGCAGGGACTTCAAGCAGATCAACAAAGCTTGTACATGGAGGACTACGTTATTTGAAACAATTTGAAGTGAAAATGGTTGCAGAAGTGGGGAAAGAGCGTGCGATCGTTTATGAAAATGGTCCACATGTTACAACACCTGAGTGGATGCTTCTGCCCTTTCATAAAGGTGGAACATTTGGGAAATTCAGTACATCGATCGGCTTAAGAGTGTACGATTTTTTAGCAGGAGTGAAGAAAAAGGAAAGAAGAAAAATGCTGAGTCCGGCAGAAACCTTAAAGAAAGAGCCGCTCGTAAAACGAAGCGGACTTAAAGGCGGCGGCGTTTATGTTGAATATCGTACAGACGATGCGAGATTAACAATAGAAGTAATGAAAGCAGCAGTGGAAAAAGGTGCTGTTGCCTTAAACTACTCAAAAGTGGAAGATTTATTGTATAAGGACGGTAAAATTAGCGGTGTACTCGTTTGTGATCAATTAACTGGAGAAAAATATGAGATTCATGCAAGAAAAATAGTAAATGCGGCGGGACCGTGGGTCGATAAAATTCGTGAAAAGGACAACTCGAAAAAAGGAAAAGTACTTAGATTAACAAAAGGTGTTCATGTCGTTATAGACCAATCAAATTTTCCCTTAAAACAGGCGGTTTACTTTGATACACCGGATGGAAGAATGGTATTTGCCATCCCCCGCGAAGGGAAAGCATATGTAGGTACGACAGACACTTTCTATAGTCAGGATGCTAAATCGCCTAAGATGACTGCAGATGACCGTGATTATATTATAAAAGCGATTAATTATATGTTTCCTGAAGTAAAAATAACGAAAGAGCATGTTGAATCAAGCTGGGCCGGTGTCCGTCCGCTTATTTATGAGGAAGGAAAAGACCCGTCTGAAATATCGAGGAAAGATGAAATTTGGGAATCAGAGTCAGGCTTAATGACAATTGCCGGTGGGAAATTAACAGGTTACCGTAAAATGGCGGAAACGATTGTTGATGTAATTGTCAAGAAATTGCAACAGGGAAAACAACAGCAGTTCCCAAGTTGTCAAACGAAAAATCTCCCTATTTCCGGTGGAAATGTCGGCGGTTCTAAAAACTTTCAGGAGTTTATCAAAAAGCAGATAAAAATCGGTTTGACACTTGGTCTTTCAGAGGAAGAGGCAAGTCATTTAGCTTCTATGTATGGTTCAAATGTTTCAGCCATTTTTGAAATAATAAAAGAGAATGCTGCAGAAGCTAAAAAATATAATCTTCCAATTACTCTTTATGTAAAACTAAGATATGCACTTGATTATGAAATGACAGTCACTCCAATTGACTTCTTTAACCGCAGAACAGGAGCAATTTTATTTGATATCGAGACTGTTAGAAACTATAAAGATAATGTTATTTCATACATGTCAGATTATTTCAGATGGAATGCAGAAGAGAAAATAAACTATAAAAGGGAACTTAAATCAGCCCTGGTAGATGCGTCTACTCCGTCTGATGAACAAAAGAATATATAATTTTAAAAATTAAGGCTGTTCCATAAGTCAGACATTGACTAGTTATGGGCAGCTTTTTTTAATTTAAGTTTATCCCAGCCTTAACGAGTAGTTAGACTTCGACTTCAAATTTCTGAGAGTTCAAAGAAGGGAAGTAGGAGATCAACTGCTCGTAAAGGTTTGAACAATAGAACAT
>NZ_BCVG01000026.1 GCF_001591625.1 Metabacillus fastidiosus NBRC 101226 | reverse complement strand
CCATCAATGCGGGATGAAGAACCACCCACTGATGGAAGTTTCACCTTACCTTATACAATAAATGTTTCATAATCTGAATACTTACTAATACATTTTATCGCATTTTCACGGTCTCTCTCCGTTTGGAAGCTAAGTCTTAAAACACCGTATATTTCTTCTCTCGTCTCAATAATTCTAATATTCGTTAAGCTTATTTCTTCCTTCGCTAAATAACCAGTCACTTCAGAAATAATACCAGGATAATCCGGTACATCTATATATAAATCATAAAATGACGGGATTGCTCCTTTTTGCTTTTCAGGCAATTCATCGCGGTACTGCTTTGCATTATTAAAGTAGGAAAATAGTTCATCTCCCTGCTCTTTTGCGACAAACTCTTTTAAACGATTCATTTCTTCGATCCAGTCGTCAAATAATTGTAATAAAGAGTTTCGATTATGAATAAGTATATCTCTCCACATTGCAGGATTGCTCGAAGCTATTCTCGTAATATCTCTGAAACCGCCTGCGGCGAGTCTTTTTACGAGCGGGAACTTCTCTTCATACTTCTCAGCCTGAAAAACTAATCCTGCAGCTACAATATGCGGGAAATGGCTAATAACACCGGTAATTTGATCATGCTCAACTGGTGACAATTCAATAAAATTGGCCTTCGTCCCTTTTATTAAATCAATAAGCTCTTCAATCTTTTCTGCCGGTACTTTCTCAGTCGGTGTAAAAATATAAAATGCATTTTCAAATAAATGAGGCCTTGCAGCAACAACACCTGATTTATGGGAGCCAGCCATTGGATGTCCACCGATAAAAACAATTTCCCGATCGCTTAACTCTTGTTCTGCACATTGAATAATTTTTTCTTTTGTACTTCCTACATCTGTAATAATAACACCTTTTTTAAGTTTTACATCTTTTAATTCACGAATAATTTTTAATGTTTCTTCAACAGGTGTTGAAATAAAAATCACATCAACATGCTCTAAATCAGGCAGCTTTGTTTCCGAGCATTCATCAATAACACCAATCTTTTCTGCTAATGAACATTGGTTCTTATTTATATCATACCCGATGATATGTACATCTGGATGATCGCGCTTAATAGCTAATGCGATCGAACCGCCAATTAAACCAAGGCCAATAATATAAACTGTCTTCCCCATTGTAACCACCTTTTATACGACTAGTTAAATTCATTTCCTCATTCTTCAACAAAGAGGTGATCCATTCAATCACCTCTTTGTAACATTTCATTTAAGGAAATTTTTTAAAACATCAATAATTTCTGCATTTTGTTCTTCAGAACCAACTGTAATTCTTAAGCTTCCCGGCACTCCTAAAGCATTACCTGATCTTACGATATATCCTTTTTCAAGCAATGCCTGGAATAGCTCATCAGAATCACGTTTAAAGTCAATTAAAATAAAGTTTGTTTCAGATGGATAATATGTTAAATTCATTTCTGCACAGAAATCATAATATTGCTGTAAGCCTTTATTATTTTTTTCTACACAGTCTGCAATAAACTGCTGATCATCAATTGCTGCTATTGCCGCTGCCTGTGCGATTCTGCTCGTATTAAACGGCTCTCTTGCCGGTTCAATCTGGCGGATAAACGTTGCATTGGCAATTCCATATCCGATACGTAAAGCTGCAAGACCGTAAGCTTTCGAGAATGTTCTTAAAACCATTAAATTAGGGTATTTATTAATAAGCGGAACTGTTTCCGGATAATCTTCCGCGCCAACATATTCATAATATGCTTCATCAACTACTACTAAAACATGTGAAGGCACTTTTTCTAAAAATGACAGCAATGATAAACGTGTCACATATGTTCCAGTAGGGTTATTCGGTGAACATACCCAAACAATTTTCGTATGCTCATCGATTTTATTTAACATTGTATCTAAATCATGCATCCCATTCTTCAAAGGAACTTCGCGAATTTCAGCACCCTCAATAACTGCATTATGCTTGTACTGCGGGAATGATGGTGTCGCCATAATTGTGTTTGATTGCTGATCTAGTAAAGCTCTGCAAATAATTTGGATGATTTCATCAGAACCGTTTCCAAAAATCAGTTCTTCTTCCTTCACTTCTAAATAATTTGCAAGCTTTGTACGTAAAGCTGCACTGTATCCGTCCGGATAAAGCCCAAGCTGGTCTAATTCCTCTTTGATTGCTTCTTTTGCAAGCTGTGACGAACCATAAGGGTTTTCGTTTGAAGCAAGCTTTATTACCTTTGTTAAATTATATTCTCTTTGTACTTCCTCAATCGGTTTTCCTGGTTGATAAGGTTTTAAACCTAATAACTGTTCTTTAATTTGCAAAGGAAAACACCCTCCGATCTTTTAGCTGATTAACGATTTTGCAAAGTTTTTGAACTCTTCTACTGCTTGTTCACGTGTATTTTCGCTTGATAATCCTTCATTTAAACGTTCAATTTCTTTCATTAAGGCACTTCCGATAATAACGCCGTCACATATATTATTCATTTCTTCTACTTGCTCTTTCGTTGATACACCGAAACCAACAGCGACTGGCACTTTACTATACTTATTTACTTCTTCAATAAAGGAAGTAATTGATTTATCGAATTCATTACGAACACCAGTTACACCTAAAGAAGATACACAGTAAACGAATCCTTCCGCATTTTCAACGAGTGTCTTTATTCTTAAAGTGGATGTCGGCGCTACAAGTGTAATAAAAGCAATCCCGTTCTCTTTACATTTTAGACGGATTTGTCCACTCTCTTCGAAAGGAATATCTGGAATTAATACGCCATCAATCATGTTTTTATGCAGTAAAGCGAAAAAGTTTTCTTCACCTAATTGTAACACAGGATTATAATAACTGAACAGAACGACTGGGATATTTAGTCCTCTTTTTCTCATTTCGGGAACAAGTTCCATCGCTTTTACGATATTCATTCCATTGCTTAGCGCACGTGCCGATGCTCTCTGAATAACAAGACCGTCTGCAATTGGATCTGAATAAGGAATTCCAAGCTCAATAACAGATGCACCAGCTTCTTGAAGTGCCAGTGCAATTTCAATTGTTGCTTCTCCATTAGGATCGCCTGCTGTTATAAAAGGGATGAATAAATGATCTGTTTTTGGCAGCATTTCTTTAAATTTAGTTAGCGTCATTATTTTCTCCTTCCTCAAAATAAGTCATTAATGTATGAACATCTTTGTCCCCTCTGCCGGAAAGGCAAACTAAAACTGTTTCATCTTTATTCATTGATTTTGCATGTTCAAATGCACGTGCCAATGCATGTGCTGATTCAATTGCAGGTAAAATACCTTCTTCTTTCGTAAGCAGCTCTAATGCTTCCAGTGCTTCTTTATCTGTAACAGCTTCATACTGAACACGGCCGCTATGTGCTAAATGGGCATGTTCAGGACCAATTCCTGGATAATCAAGACCTGCTGAAATAGAATAAGGTTCTGTTATTTGACCATATTCATCTTGTAATAAGTAAGTAAGTGAACCGTGAATAACTCCGACGCTTCCTTTTGTAATCGTTGCTGCATGCTCGTTCGTCTCTACACCAAGTCCCGCAGCTTCACAGCCGATCAGCTGTACATCTTCGTCGATGAATGCTTTAAACATTCCAATTGCATTGCTTCCGCCGCCAACACAGGCAACTACTTTATTAGGAAGCTTGTTTTCTCTTTCAAGAAATTGCTTTTTCGCTTCTTCCCCGATTATTTTTTGGAATTCTCTTACGATGTATGGATATGGATGGGGACCAACTACAGATCCGATAATATAAAAATGATCCTCACAGTTTTGCACCCAGTATCTGAATGCTTCATTTGTTGCATCTTTCAATGTTGCATTTCCGCTTGAAACCGGGACTACTTCCGCACCTAATAATCTCATTCTAAATACATTTAACTGCTGGCGTCTTATATCTTCTTCACCCATGAATACTTTACATTCAAGGCCGAATTTTGCTGCAACCGTCGCTGTCGCTACACCATGCTGGCCTGCTCCTGTTTCAGCAATTACTTTCGTTTTGCCCATTCTCTTTGCAAGAAGCGCCTGTCCGATCGCATTGTTAATTTTATGAGCACCGGTATGGTTCAAATCTTCCCGTTTCAAATAGATTTTTGCTCCGCCTAATTTTTCCGTCACATTGCCGGCAAATGTTAATGTAGTCGGTCTGCCTGAATATTCTTTTAATAAAAATTTATATTCCTCAAAAAAGCTTTCATCCTGCATAACTTCCTCAAAAGCTTTCTCGATTTCAATTAAAGGCTGCATAATTGTTTCAGGAACAAATTTACCGCCAAACTCTCCGTAACGTCCATTTCTATCAGGATATGCGTACATAGTTTAACATCCTCTCTTCTAACTCGTTGATCATCTCTTTATTTTTCCGTTCATCTAATTCTATCCCACTTGATAAATCAATTCCAATTGGATGATAGTCTAGTAGCTTTTCAATATTATCCGGCTTTACTCCGCCTGCAATAAATAGTTTATTATTATATCTTTTTGCGATTTCTGTAAATTTCGGAACGACTGTCCAGTCAAATGTTACACCTGTACCGCCGCGCTGACCCTTCACTTTCGAATCAACAACAAAACCGTCTGCTATATTATGATAGCTTATCATCTCTTCTTCTGTCTCAGAATGTTGATGTAAAGCTTTCCAAATTTCAACATTAAGCTTATTTTTAATTTCATTCATTTCAGAAACAGGTTCGTCACCGTGAAATTGAACGACATCCATTTTAATATCTTGATATACCGTTTCAATCTGTTCAATCGTCGCATTAACGAAAACTGCGACGATCTTTTTCCCATTAATATTTACTTTTTGAAGCCACTCTTTCACTTCTTTTGAATCTACTTTTCTTTTACTATCTGCAAAAATAAATCCGAGATAATCTGCCTGTGATGAAGCAACAGTTTGCAGATCAGAATAGGAGCGTATTCCGCAGTATTTTAATAATGGTTTAACCATTTACAATCTCTCCGTACAATTCTTTTATTGCTTCTGTCTGATTTTCTTTTCTCATAAGAGATTCACCGACTAAAACAGCTGAGGCCCCGTAGCTCTTCACTGTATCTAGATCTTCTTTCGTATAAATCCCGCTTTCTCCTACTAATAAAGTATCTTTCGGAATTAATTGTGCAATTTCTTTTAATTGATGAATATTCGTCTCAAATGTTTTTAAATTGCGATTATTTACTCCTAATAATTTCGGTGTAAATACTTTCAGCACTCGTTCTAATGTTTCGATATCATGGACTTCTACAAGAACATCAAGATTTTTTGAATGAGCATCATCATAAAGCTCTTTTAATCTCTCAGCTTCAAGTGCTTCACCGATCAAAAGAATAGCATCTGCCCCGATTCTTCTTGCTTCTTCGATCTGAAGCTCATCAATAATGAAATCTTTTCGTAAAATAGGTATGTTTACAGCATTTTTTACTGCTGTTAAATAATCGTTAGCCCCTTGGAAATACTGGACATCAGTCAGAACTGAAAGACAGTCTGCACCGCCTTTTTCATAAGCAAGTGCAATTTCAACCGGGTGAAAATTTTCTTTAATTAAACCTTTTGAAGGTGATGCTTTTTTCACTTCAGCAATGAGACCGATATGACGATTCGGATTTTTCAGGGCATCATAAAATGATCTTTTCGTAAATTGTCCTTCTTCAGGCAGAACTAATCGGCTAATCTCTTCTTTCTTCGTTTCTAAAATTTTATTAAGCATAATTTTCCTCTCGTTTCCGCGTAAGCGCATTTAACTGTTCCAATGCAATTCCGCTGTTAATTGCATCTTTCGCCATAAGTGCTCCGTCTTTTAAATTATCCACTTTTCCCGCAACATAAAGGGCTGCACCCGCATTTAAAGCAACGATATTTACCGCACTTTCAGGACCTTGCCCGCTGAAAATATCACGAATTAATTTTGCGCTTTCTAACGAATCTGCCACTTGGATTTCTGATAAATTACCAGATTCACAGCCAAGCTCTTCAGGGCTGACAGTATACTTTGTTATTTTGCCGTTCTTTAATTCAACAACATCTGTTGGACATGTAATAGAAATTTCATCTAAACCGTCATGGCCGGTAACAAGGAGAACATGTTCTGCACCTAATCGTTCAAGCGCATATGCCAGCTTCTCAGCATACACAGTTGAGAAAACACCAATGACCTGTCTTTTTGCATTAGCCGGATTTGCTAAAGGTCCTAATATATTAAACACTGTTCTAAAACCGACCTCTTTTCTCGGTGTAACAGCATGCTTCATTGATGAATGAAACATCGGTGCAAATAAAAACGTCATATTATCATTTTTTAAGCTTTCAATTGCTTCTTCCTCTGTCGTCTGAATATTAATCCCAAGTGTTTCAAGAACATCAGCACTTCCGCTCTTTGAAGAAAATGCACGGTTTCCGTGTTTTGCAACTTTCACTTTTAAGCTGGATACAACGAGTGCAGCAGCTGTTGAAATATTAAATGTTGATGCGCCGTCCCCGCCTGTCCCGCATGTATCAACGAGATCAAAAGGACAATTTAAAGCTTTCATATGATTTTTCATCGATTTAGCAAAACCGACGATCTCATCTACAGTTTCCCCTCTGAATCGCAAAATCGAAATAAGGCTGGCGATTTGGCTTGATGTTGCATTACCAGTCATAATTTGATCCATTACATATTCTGCTTCCGCTTCGATCAATGTTTTTCCTTCAATACATCTCGCTAGTAATTGTTTCATTTCTTTAAGCCCTCCTCTTCGAAAATCGATTCAGCTAATTGGATCGCCTTTAAGGCAGCACTTGCTTTATTACATGTTTCCTTCCATTCAAGCTCTGGAATAGAATCAGCAACAATTCCCGCTCCTGCCTGAACATAAGCAGTATTATCTTTCACTGTAATTGTCCGAATTGTAATACATGAGTCAATATTCCCATCAAATCCGATGTATGCAACACTTCCAGCATAGCAGCCTCTTTGTGTCGGCTCTAATTCATTAATAATTTGCATCGCCCGAATTTTCGGTGCCCCTGATACCGTTCCAGCTGGGAATGATGCAAGCAGAGCATCAACCGGATGGACCTCTTCTTTTAATTGTCCAGTCACTTTCGAAATAAGATGCATCACATGTGAGAATTTTCCCAGTTCCATTAATGTTGGAGTTTTTACTGATCCATATTCAGAAACACGCCCAAGATCATTTCTTGCAAGGTCGACAAGCATATAATGCTCGGCTATTTCTTTTTGATCATTTCTTAGCTCAACGGCTAATTTCTCATCTTCTTCAGCAGTTCTTCCTCTTCTTCTCGTTCCTGCAATCGGATGGATTTCCAAATGCTTATCTTGAATATGAACAAGACGCTCCGGTGAACTTCCGACAAGCTCTGTATCATCAAATTTTATATAAAACATATATGGTGATGGATTAACAATTCTTAAAATTCTGTATAATGAAAAGCCATCAGTCTTAATCGGCACCTCAAATCTTTGCGAAAGAACCGTTTGAAAGACATCTCCAGCCCTGATATATTCTTTTACTTTCTCTACATCTTCTAAAAACTTAGCTTTTCCGTAATTTGATTTTATTTGTTCAAAATCAAGTTCATCTTGATTCAAATACGGCATTGGCAGCTGTTCAGGCTGTTCCTTCTGTTTCAGCATGCTGAGGTATTTACTTAACTTGCCTTCTGCGAGTTCATACACCGCTCTTAGGCTTGCTTCATTTTCATTTCCTTCGAGTCGCTCGTAATGGATGAAATAAAGCTGTTTATCCTGATGGTCGAATGCAATAATCGTTTCACAAACGAAGAATAAACATTTAGACTGTTTATCATCATTCTCTTTATGCTCTTCGACTTTTTCTAAAATGGTTACTGTATCATAGCCGATATAGCCGACAGCCCCGCCGACAAATGGAATATCTAATTCCGGCAATTTAATTTGTAAATAAGTTTGTAAATCTTTAAAAATATTCGTAAGAGAATCGGACTGTTTAATCATTTCTTTTTGTTCATTTTTTAAAATGAAGCTTCCATCCTGCTCTTCTACAAATAAAAACGGGTTCAAACCGATAAAAGAATAACGGGACCAGCTTGATTCAGAATCTTTGCTCTCTAATAAATAAACAGCTTCCTCTTTAAAAAGTTGAAAAAGTTGGATTGGGGTAAAAGTATCCGCAATATAACGTTTCACAATTGGGATTGTTTTATATGTTTTACTATTTTCACAAAATGAAGAAAACGACGAAGTTTTCATAAGCTCACTCCTCCAATATTTTTGGAGAATGAGGAAATTAGGAGGTTGTAAAGTGGAAGAAAGCATAAAAATCTACAAATATACTATATTAACACAATATAATATACAGTAAAACCCAAAAGCGAAAACCGCTTTTGGGTAGACCTATGCAATTGTTAAAAAACCTCAGCTAAACTAACCCATTCTCAGCTATCTATACTCATCTAAACTTGTAAAACCTTTTTTCTTTCATCTATCGTATTATAATTTCACTTTTATTGTCAATATTATTTATCGATAGAACTGGATAAATCCGGTCTTAATTGTACAGCATCTTTTAAGTAAATATGCTGAATTTGTTTTTGTTCTATATCTGTGTTCACCGTCATCAGTACTCTCACACAGTTTTTAAGACCATTTACTACTGGTATTTCCTGCATACACATAATCGGTACATACTCCCAGCCTTCAAACTTACGAACTGCTTTTGCAGGAAAAACATCATTTATATCATCTGTTACAGAAATGAGGATTGAAGCAACATTTTCAGGGATGATGTTGTTTTTTTCAATCATTTCTGAAAGTAAATGCTCTGTCTCATCAATAATATGATCCGCCTCATTAACTTCGACTGTTATCGCACCGCGTACCCCTCTTACCACGCCTATTCCTCCTGTCTCCACTCATTCAGATAACTTTCCAACTGATCTGATGTAAAGACCTTAGATGTAGTTACCCCGATAGATTGTAATAAGATCATTTTTATTTTATTAGAAAGAGATTTCTTATCTCTCTTCATTCGGTTTATTAATTGTTCCGTCGAAAGCTCATCAGGAACTTTTGTCGGAAATCCGAGCTGTTTAAACCATTGTTTCAGTTGTTCATAAGGAAGCTCTTCATTCAATAGCTGTTTGCTTAACGAAAGGGCAAACAGCATTCCGATTGCAACACCGTCACCATGAGAAATTTTCCCGTAGCCAAGTTCCGCTTCAATAGCATGTCCCAACGTATGCCCGAAGTTTAAAATTTCACGAACCCCAAGTTCTTTCTCATCTTCAGAAACAACTTCTGCCTTCACTTTAATTCCTTCAATGATCATCTTCTGCAACACAGTGTCAGAAACATTTTCTAATGTGGGAACATTTTCAAGTAAAAACTGATAAAGTTCTTCATTTCGTATAAAAGAATGTTTTACTACTTCAGCAAATCCTGAGCGGAATTCATCAGCAGGCAAAGTTGCTAAATAATTAATATCATATATAACGCCAATCGGCTGATAAAAAGCCCCGATCATATTTTTTCCTTCAGGATGGTTAATCGCAACCTTCCCGCCGACCGCACTGTCATGAGCAAGCAATGTCGTTGGCACTTGAATAAAAGGAATCCCTCTCATAAATGTTGCCGCAACAAATCCTGCCAAATCACCGATAACACCGCCGCCTAATGCGATGAGTGCTGATTTACGATCAAATTCATTTTGCAATGCAAATGTTTGAATATCATAGTACGCTTCAAAAGATTTTGATTCTTCCCCGCTTTTAACAACATATTTTAAGGCATGGAAATGCTCGCTCACTTTTTGAAGCACTTCATCTCCAAAATACTGATCAACAACAGAGTCAGTCACGATTAGTACCTTTGATGGAGAGACTGTTTCTAAAAGAGTAATAAGATCATTTATAAGTCCTTTTCCAACTAAAACATCATAGCGGTCAGATGTCGTTTGAATCGTTACTCTTTCCATTAAAATCCCCTCGAGTACTCACGCATTTTTTCAATATTTTCTTTAATAAGATCAATGCGGTCAAAGCCAAATTGTTCAACGATTGCGTTAGCAATTTCCCATGCGATAACTGATTCTGCAACAACACTCGCGGCTGGAACAGCACAGCTGTCAGATCTTTCAATCGTTGCTGTAAACGGCTCTTTCGTTTCAATATCAACGCTTTGAAGCGGTTTATAAAGTGTTGGGATAGGTTTCATTACACCACGGACAACAATTGGCATACCTGTTGACATACCGCCTTCTAATCCACCTAGACGGTTCGTTCTGCGGTAGTATCCTTCTTCTTTTGACCAAAGAATTTCATCATGCACTTCACTTCCCGGCTTTCTTGCTGCTTCAAAGCCGATTCCAAATTCAACGCCTTTAAATGCATTGATACTAACCATTGCTCCAGCAAGTTTGCTGTCAAGCTTGCGGTCATAATGTACATAGCTTCCGACTCCAGCTGGCATGCCTTCAACAACTACTTCTACGATTCCACCGATTGAATCGCCGTTTTGCTTCGCTGTATCGATCGCTTCCATCATCTTCAGGCTCGCTTCTTTATCATAACAGCGAACTGGTGATTCTTCCGTTACTTCAAGAAGTTCATCGATATTTTTATAATCTGTATTTTCCGCTCTGATTCCGCCGATTTCAAGTACATGTCCGACAACTTTAATTCCGAGCTCTGCTAATATTCTTTTTGCTACAGCACCAACTGCAACACGAACTGTTGTTTCACGTGCAGAAGATCTCTCAAGTACATTTCTCATATCACGATGACCGTATTTTATCGCACCTAAAAGGTCCGCATGTCCTGGTCTCGGTCTCGAAATTTGACGTTTAACCTCTTGTTCTTCTTCTTCAGTAATCGGGTCTATTCCCATAATTTTTGTCCAATGTTTCCAGTCATCATTTTCAACGACTAAAGAAATCGGAGAACCGAGAGCCTTCCCGTGTCTTACTCCCCCGACTATTTGCACCAGATCCTTTTCAATCTGCATTCTGCGGCCGCGGCCATGCCCTTTTTGTCTTCTTGCTAAGTCTGCATTAATGTCCTCTCTTGTAATCGGCAGTCCTGCTGGAACACCTTCAATAATAGCTGTTAATTGAGGACCGTGAGATTCACCGGCTGTTAAATACCTCATTATGCACTCTCTCCCTTCAACGCGCTAACGCTTTTATGTAGAAATATATCATATTATAGCGAAAAAAAATAGAATGTTTTAATTCTTTTGATAAAAAAATGTCTCAATTGATGCAAATTGATATCGTTCTGCATTAAATATTTGCTCAGTGCTTCCAACAAAGAACACACCGCCATCTTTCAATGCTTTGCTGAATTTTACGTATAAAAGTTCCTTTGCTTCTTCCGTAAAATAGATTAATACATTGCGGCAAACAATTAAATCAAAATTATCTTCAAATGGATCAGCTAATAAATTTTGCTTCTTAAAGCGGACAGCTTTTATAATCTCATTATCCAGCTTATAATTTGTTCCTTCTTTTACAAAGTATTTCGCTTTCATTTCCTTAGGTACTTCTTGAAGTGATCTCTCAGGATATAAACCTAATTTTGCTCTTGCAATTACGTTTTCGTCGATATCTGTTGCTAAAATCTGCACTCCTGATAAAGGAAGAAATTTCGACAAAATCATTGCGAGCGTATACGGTTCTTCTCCGGTTGAACACGCTGCACTCCAAATTTTCAGCTTTTTGTTTTTTTCGAGCAGCTTCGGAATAATCTTTTCTTCGAGCACTTGCCATCTTTTATAATTTCTATAAAATTCAGACACATTAATCGTCATTCGATCCAAGAACTCATAAAAGAGCTCCTTCTCACTTAAAAGACCTTGGTAAAAGCCGTTAAAGTTTTTAAAACCTCGTTTTTCATATAAAGAAGTAAGTCTTCTTTTCATTTGCGCTTCTTTATACTGCGATAAATCAATACCCGTTTTTGCTTTAATATTCCTTATAAATTGTTCATAGTCTTGATCAACCATCGTCAACTCTCCTAATACAGCTGATTACATAATGTTAGTATAGCTTAAATTCATTTAAATTTGTCATATTTTCAAAAAAATAAAAAGCTAGCATTTGCTAGCTTTTTAATAAATCCACTTATTCATAAGCTTATCGTATGCTACTAATTCTTCCTCTTTAAAGAAAAGATTAATTTCACGCTTTGCACTTTGTAATGAATCCGAACCATGAATAACATTTTTACTTAAAAAGGCTCCATAGTCACCGCGAATTGTTCCTGGCAAAGCTTCCTTTGGATTTGTCTTTCCGATCATTTGACGACTGATTTCGATCACATCTTTACCTTGCCAAACCATCGCAAATACCGGCCCTGAAGTGATAAAATTAACTAAATCGTTAAAAAAAGGTTTCCCCTTATGTTCACCGTAATGCTGTTCAGCCGTTTCAACAGGGATGGTCATCAGCTTAGCACCTATCAATTGTAAGCCTTTTCTTTCAAATCTGGCAACAATTTCTCCGATAAGCTGACGTTGAACACCATCGGGTTTTACCATTAAGAATGTTTTTTCCATATTCAATTTTCCACCCCACTGAGAATTATGTATTAACCTTACCTGTAAGTAAATATTACCATTTTATCATTTATTTCGCAACAATGGGGTGAATATATTGTTAAAATTTTCTTTTTCCAATATACTTTGCAATACTGCTCAACGTTGATTTAGCTCGCCCTCTCGGCAAATATTTCAATATAGCAAAAGCTTTTTCTAAATATAATTCACTCAGAGCATACGATTTTTCAATCGCATCTGTACGAATAATTTTTTCAACAATTGGCTTTAATTCATCAGCTGTTGTTTCCGCCGAAACCTTTTCTATTTCTGCCCGAATGTCCGCATCTTTCATCGCAAATAATACTGGTAAAGTAATATTTCCTTGCAGAAGATCGCTGCCTACAGGTTTCCCAAGCTCTTTTTCCGTTGCAGTAAAGTCTAGAATATCATCGGTTATTTGGAAGGACATTCCAACAAAATATCCAAACCAGTAAAGCTTTCGGTGCAGGTCTTCTGATGCCCCTGCTGAAACGGCCCCTAATTGACAGCTAACCGCAATGAGAAGCGCTGTTTTACGCTTTATTCTCTTCAAATATGTACGGAGAGACTGTTCATAATTATATTTATCTTTAATCTGCTCAATCTCACCAAGGCATACTTCCACCATCGTTTTTGATAAAATTTTATGAGCTTCCGGGTTTTCGATATTTGTCATCGCAACAAGTGAACTTGCGAGTAAATAATCTCCTGTATACATCGCAATCCGATTATTCCACTTCGCTTTAATCGTGGGCTTTCCTCTTCTAATATCTGCGTCATCAATGACGTCATCGTGAACGAGTGATGCCATATGAATCGTTTCAAGAGCTACTGCAACATGTTTTACAACATCGATATTATATGCTCCAAACATTGCTGACAGTAAAACAAATACGGGACGAATTCTTTTCCCTCCCGCTTCAATCAGCTCTAAGCTCGCTTCTGTAATAAGCGGATAATTTGAAGCCGTTATTCTCTTTAGTTCTTCTTCAATTATGTCTAAATCTGTACCAAAAAACGAATACAATGTTTTTAATTTCATTCGATTCACCTTAAATGCTGAATTTTTAGTAAACTCTTCATTAAGTATATGAGGCTGACTCGATATGAGCCAGCCTCACTACTTATCGCCTTTTATGTCCCATATGCATCGCTGCTACTCCACCTGTGTATGCTTTCACTTCCACATGGTCAAATCCTGCTTCTTTAAACATTTCTGCTAATTTTTTCATTCCTGGAAAATCACGTGCAGATTCTTGAAGCCATGAATATTCTTCATAACTTTTAGCGAATACTTTTCCAAACATAGGCATAATGTAGCGGAAATAAAAAAAGTACAGCTGCTTAAATACAGGTAGCGTTGGCTGAGAAGTTTCTAAACATACTACTTTCCCACCAGGTTTCACTACTCGATACATTTCCTTTAAAACTTGCATATAATCAGGCACATTCCTTAGGCCAAAGCCGATCGTTACAAAATCAAAGCTGTTATCCTCAAAAGGGAGCGACATTGCATTTCCATGAATCAGTTTAACATTATCCAATTCAAGGTCATTTACCTTTTCTCTTCCAATTGCCAGCATATTTTTGCTGAAATCAAGACCGATCACATTTCCATTTTTACCTACAGCATCTGCCAGAGCAATCGTCCAGTCAGCAGTTCCACAACAAACATCTAATGCGGACTGACCATTTTTCACATTCATACGTTTCATTGTATCTTTGCGCCAAGCGACATGACGCTGAAAACTAATAACTGAATTCATTTTATCATAGTTTTTATAAATCTTCTCAAAAACATGATGAACTCTTTCTTCCTTAGATTGCTGCATATTATGAACCTTCTTCCACGGTCTTATTTAAACAAATCTCTTCGTTAAAACGAATGGAATGTAATCTTTCCTTCAATGCATTTATTAATACGGCTGAATGAAACTGGCGATTTTCTAAAAGATTTATTGATTCATTAAAATGATAATTCATTTGTTCATCAAAATCATCTTGAGAGATATTAGGAGAAGCGATTATTCGACCATATTCAAAATGGTGAATCGATGAGCTGTCCAATAAAGGATTATACCTTTCTGCTGCCAGCCTTTTATACGCCAGAAAGTGAAAGGTTAATTTTTTCCATAAATCGAAATGAAACGATTCGGATATCTTTTGAAATAAACCAGATTCAATAACTAATAAACTTTCAACTAATGCGGACGGGTCTGTTTCCGCGTTTTCATAAATTTTAATTTTATGTTCATTTATTTCTTTTATTGCCGTTGCTAACGTTCGAACCATTTTAATATCTTTTATCCCAGATAAAATAGAATAATAAAGGCCACTGAAATAATCCCCTGCTAAAACTGTAAGCTGTCTCTTTACGAACTCGCTTTGCTTTATTTGATCAGAGTTTGTTACCTCATCATGGGTATCAAGGGCGATTTGTACGAGCATTGCCACGATAATATAATTTTCTTTCACTTGATCTGTTTCATTTAATTCATTGAAAATTGCATGAAAAAGGAATAACTTATCTTCATCAATTTTCGGCTTCGAAAGATATTTCATCAAAAAAGGATGTGCACACCTTTTCTCTATCTTCCTCTTTATTTCAGCCAATTTTGTATACATGTCTTGCAATTTATATCACCCTTGTCCCCATTTTCACATACGAACTGTCTATAGATGTGTTATTCGAAATGCTAGCAAAGATAAAAAAGAAAAATCGACGATTTTAATTATATCATATAAATTGGAATTACTATAAAAAGAAACGCAAATAAAGCAGAGTTTCTGCTTACTTACGCGATTCGCTTTGTACTTCTCCCACGGATGTCTGGATAACTGCATTTCCTCTAATTTTGATTGCAGATGTATGCTCTGTAAACTGAGCAATCATTACTTCACCTTTATCCAATTTTTCAGAATGATGAAATCTAGTATCCGTACCTCTTGTTAATCCGATGACATTAACACCATCTTCAATTGCCTTTATGACGACAAAGTCATTTTTTTGGCTCATTTTTATATACACCCGCCATCCTAAGTAGTATTAGTTATATATGTAAATTTATTCCCTTTACTTAATTAGTGACAGTACTTCCATTCTTGCAGCCTCATCATGTTTAAAAATGCCTCGAACAGCTGAGGTTATTGTCTGTGCACCCGGTTTTTTTATTCCTCTCATCGTCATACACATATGTTCTGCTTCTACAACGACCATTACACCATGCGGTTCCAGTGAATTTGTAATACTGTCAGCAATTGTTGATGTAATTCTTTCTTGCAATTGCGGTCTTTTAGCAACAGCTTCAACAGCTCTGGCAAGCTTGCTAAGTCCAGTAACCTTTCCATCCTTCGGTATGTAAGCCACATGTGCTTTGCCGTAAAAAGGAACTAAATGATGCTCACACATAGAATAGAAAGGAATATCTTTCACCAGCACTAATTCCTCATGATCTTCCCCAAAAACGGTTTTAAAGTATTCACTCGGATCTTCGTTCAATCCGGAAAAAACTTCTGCGTACATTTTGGCAACACGCTTTGGAGTATCTAATAAACCTTCCCTGTTCGGATCTTCTCCGATCGCTTCCAGGATAAGTCTTACTGCATCTTCAATTTGCTCTAAATTAACTTGCTTCATTTACCATCCTGATTACTAAGTTTTTAGCAATCAGAACTGCACCCCCTTTGATTTAATCACCTTTTTTACAGAAGACATCGAAACAAATAACTTTAGACGAACGAAAAGCATCTATTACATATTTTCATTTTTATATTTGATTCAGATTCTAGCATATTATTTACTATAAAAGCAAAAAATAGTGTTCAGCCAACAACAAATGAAAAGCCCCTTTTAAAGGGGCTTTCTTATGAAGAAATAGCATTTATGTATAATCTACTTTAAAAGTATATTATTTCCCAGCAACAGCATCTTTAAGTGCTTTACCTGGTTTAAATGCAGGCACCTTGCTAGCAGCAATTTCAATTTCTTCACCAGTTTGTGGATTGCGACCTTTACGAGCTGCACGCTCACGCACCTCGAAGTTCCCAAAACCAATTAATTGTACTTTATCACCATTTTTAAGTGTATCTAAAATTGTATCGAAAACAGCATCAACAGCTTTAGTTGCGTCTTTTTTAGAGAGTTCACTAGCTTCTGCTACTGCGTTGATAAGTTCTGTTTTATTCATGCCTTTCACCTCCTCCCAAAGAGGGATGGATTACAATCTATACATACATTTCTTTACAGATTGTACTATTTCTATACATCAATCATATAAAATGAGCGTTAAATTAATAAACAACAAATATGTTTTGTTGCATTCTTTTCACTAGCAATATACCCTAATTTTCATGTACTTGATAATGCAGGAAAAGATTTCTGTTAAAAGATTAACACAACTGTCTTTTCGAATCAAGAGAGTTTTACTCTAAAAATCCAATAATATCAACTATTTGCACTGTTTTTTAGAACATACGCTCCTGTTTTTTATCTAATTTGTAATTTAAAGGAAAAAAAGTCGTTTTTCCATAAAAATGAGGCCGCCATATAGGCAGCCTAAGGGTAGGTTTTATAGTATGATCGCAATTAATCCACCAGATCCTTCATTTATAATTCTCTCCAATGTTTCTTTTAACTTATAGCGTGCATTTTCCGGCATTAAGGAAAGCTTCGCCTGGATTCCTTCTCTTACAATCGAGCTTAAACTGCGTCCAAATATATCAGAATTCCAAATGGATAATGGATTATCTTCAAAATCTTGCATTAAATAGCGAACTAGTTCTTCCGATTGTTTTTCCGTTCCGATGATCGGAGCAAACTCAGATTCAACATCCACTTTAATCATATGAATGGATGGTGCTACCGCTTTGAGGCGAACACCAAATCTTGATCCTTGACGAATGATCTCAGGCTCATCAAGGCTCATATCCGCAAGGGCCGGTGCGGCAATTCCATATCCAGTCTGCTTCACCATTCGGAGCGCATCTGCAACCTGATCATACTCTGCCTTAGCATAAGCAAAATCTTGCATTAACTGAAGAAGATGGTCTTTTCCCCGAATTTCTACTCCAACTACTTCTTTTAAGATTTGATCGTATAAATTATCTGGTGCGTATAAATCGATTTCCGCTATTCCCTGCCCCATTTCAATACCTGCCAGGCTCGCACGGTCAATAAAGTCATATTCGCTGAATTGGCCCACTACACGATCAACATCACGCAGTCTTTTAATATCTTTCACCGTATCTTTAACAGCTTCCTGATAGCTTTCACGCAGCCAGTGGTTATCACGTAAAACCATCACCCAGCTAGGTAAGTTTACATTCACTTCGAGCACTGGGAACTCATATAATGATTCCCTGAGAACAGCCATTACATCTGATTCCCTCATGCTCTCTACACTCATCGCAAGCACTGGAATATCATATTTTTCATTTAATTGCTGGCGAAGAGCTTCCGTCTCAGGATGATGCGGATGAACAGTATTAATAATCATAATAAATGGCTTCCCGACTTCTTTCAGCTCTTCAATAACTCGTTCTTCCGCTTCTAAATAGTCTCTGCGCGGAATTTCTCCAATGGAACCGTCTGTCGTAATAACACAGCCGATTGTTGAATGTTCCTGGATTACTTTACGAGTACCGATTTCTGCCGCTTCATGGAATGGAATCGGCTCTTCATACCATGGTGTGTTAATCATGCGCGGTCCATTCTCATCTTCATAGCCTTTTGCTCCAGGTACAGTATAACCGACACAATCTACCAATCTAATATTTACATCAAGTCCCTCATCAACATGAATCGATACAGCTTGATTAGGAACGAATTTTGGCTCAGTTGTCATAATTGTCTTCCCTGCTGCACTTTGCGGCAGCTCATCTTGAGCACGTGCTTTATCTGATTCATTATCAATATTAGGTAGTACAACAAGTTCCATAAACTTTTTAATAAAAGTAGATTTACCTGTTCTTACTGCCCCAACTACTCCTAAGTATATATCGCCACCAGTTCGTTCAGCGATATCTTTAAAAATATCTACTTTTTCCAAGTCTGATCCCCTCCCGATCATGCAAAACTAAAATTCATTCAGCTAACTCTAATAAGCAGCGAAAATAAAATACAGCTACACTATGAAATAATGTATTTTTAATTTCTAAGGCTTTTTTAAATTAACAAATTACACGGCTCTTTCCCCCTGCATTGTTAAATTAGGAAAAACCTTATCCTTCTTCATTAAGTGAGACATTATATGTTTATGACATTGTCCTAATTGTTTATGACTGGTGAGATAAAATTTCTTCTGCAATTTTCAGATTATTTTTCCACTCTCTTTCTTATAAAGAAAACCCTTCTTTGAGAGTTTATTCTCAAAAGAAGGGTTCATGACTTTTTTATAAAAATAATCGTTATTTGCTATCTACCATAAAAATCGGTTCATTTTTCTTATCAACTGTATAAGGTAAGGAATAAATAGGAACGAACGGTGAATCATTAACTAGTATGCTGCGGATATCTTCCCCATGTTTATAAGAATGTTCTTTTTCACTTAGTTTTTTATACAAATCTAATCTGTAATCTACATAAATACTAAGATCGGCATCAATAACGAGAGGCAGAAACTCACCTGAGTATGGACTTTGTACTGTCGGCTCCTGTTCATACCCAAGCTCTTTGTAATCTAATGTATAAACACCGCCCGTAATCTGTTCTTTGTACGGAGGATAACCATTTGACTGGCGATATACATTTAGACGCAAATTCAAATCGCGTATTTTCTCTGATATTCTAAGATCAATCAGCTTTACTGTCGGATCTTCTTCAACATTTACTAATACGTATAAATAAATACCTCCATTTTCAAAAGATGTACCTGGAGGCTCTGCCATATACTTAGGCGCTAATTTATTAAAATCGATTGGATACTTTTGATATATCGGCGTTTCCATATCACGAGTTTTAATCGGAAGCAGCCCGCCTGACTCCTCTTGAAAGCGGTCAACTGCGTTTTGAACAGAAACTATTTGATCATCATACGGGACAGAGTTTTGGGCCAATCTTTCCTCAGGATACAAACAGCCGGTGAGGAGTGCACAAACAATTAGGGCAGCGAATAATTTTATATAATTCATTATGTAAATCTTTCCTCTTCTTTCCTCATTTTACTCTGGAACTGGGCCAGTAAATACAACAAGAAATATTAAAATTCCAGCTAAAACCATAAATATAAAAGACATCGCCGTAAAAATCATTTTCAAAACACCTTTTAATTTATAACGGCTGAAATAAATAGAGAAAACGGAAATAAACATAAACCCCATCGAGGTTAATGCAATCCACATTTTCATAAGACCTGGACTATCCACGATAAAATTCCCCCTTATTCTAAGGATGATTATAATATACTTTGAAAAACTTGTCCAAAACAGAGAAAATTAGGAATTAAAAAACTGAAGTAAAGAGGGGGCACACTTTACTTCAGCAAAAAGACTAATTTTACCCAACAGTAACGAACAACTCTAATTTGACTACAATGCATTTTATGCGGATAGGAACCATCTTGCATCCTCTAATGCCTACATTAGCTATGAAAAATGATAAAAAATATTCGCGTCCGCATTATTTCTCCATACCTTACTGGGGATTTTATTACATAATAAGCAACTTTTTTTATCATATGCCTAATCAGCTGTTTTGTAGCTTGTTTAATTCACCCTGTTCTCCATTATATTAACGAGATCTTCCATTTCATGAGTCTTCACGCGAGCCATTAAAGAGTCAACAACTTCCTTCGCTTTCTTACCATTAAACAGGACATTGTACAATGCTTCTGTAATCGGCATTTGAACATCATACTTTTCCGCCAGCTGGTATGCTGCTTTTGTCGTTCGGACACCTTCCACGACCATTCCCATATTATTTAAAACTTCGTCAAGATTTTGGCCTTTTCCGAGCAAATTACCAGCACGCCAATTTCGCGAGTGAACACTTGTACAGGTAACAATTAAATCACCAATACCTGTAAGGCCTGAAAATGTTAACGGATTTCCGCCCATTTTGCTTCCTAATCTTGCAATTTCAGCGAGACCGCGTGTCATGAGAGCAGCTTTTGCATTATCACCGTATCCTAATCCGTCTGTTATTCCTGCACAAAGCGCGATAATATTTTTCAATGCTCCGCCAATTTCCACACCGATAATATCTGGATTTGTATAGACACGGAAATTTTGGTTCATAAATAAATCTTGAACATACTTAGCTGCATCCATATTTTTAGATGAGGAGGTAACCGTTGTTATCTGTCTCAGGCTTACCTCTTCTGCATGGCTTGGACCAGAGAGAACGACAACATCTTTTAATTTATCGGCAGACATTTCCTGTTCAATAATCTCGGATATCCTTAACAATGTATCTGGTTCGATTCCTTTACTGACATGAACAATTGTTACCGGCTCTTTTACTATATTAGAAACTTGTTTAAGCACTTCTCTTAGTGCCTTTGTCGGTATAGCGAGAACAATCGTTTTAACATCGCTTAAGGTTTCTTCCAAATGAGTGTAGCCTGTAATAGATTCGGGCAGCTCCACACCTGGTAAATACTTTTCATTCTTTCTCGTTTCATTAATCTCTTTGATTAATTGTTCCCGATGTCCCCATAATCTTACTTCATGGCCGTTATCAGCTAAAACGATTGATAATGCAGTTCCCCAGCTTCCCGCTCCAAGTACACCAATCTTCTCCATTGTTTATTCCCTCCTCCTATTTTCTCGCTCTTGCGAAAAGTTTAATTGGAGTTCCTTCAAATTCAAATGCCTCTCTAATTCTATTTTCTAAAAACCTTTCATATGAGAAATGCATTAATTCCGGTTCATTAACAAACACGACGAAAGTAGGCGGCTTTATAGCTACTTGTGTCGTATAGAAAATCTTTAAGCGTGTACCTTTATGCGTCGGAGTCGGATTCATCGCCACAGCATCCATCACAACATCATTTAATACATTCGTCTGTACACGTCTTGAATGATTTTCACTCGCAAGAATAATTTTCGGCATTAATGTATGGATTCTCTTCGTTGTTTTCGCAGATAAAAAGACAATCGGTGCATAATCCAGGAATTTAAAATGCTCACGAATATTTTCTTCAAATTCCTTCATCGTTTTTTCATCTTTTTCCACTACATCCCATTTATTCACAACAATAACAACTGCTCTTCCAGCATCATGGGCATAACTTGCGATTTTCATATCCTGCTCAATAATACCTTCTTCCCCGCTTAAAACAACAAGGACAACATCTGAGCGGTCAATCGCCTTTAATGCTCTTAATACACTGTATTTCTCAGTCGATTCGTATACTTTCCCTTTTTTACGCATTCCAGCAGTGTCGATAATGACAAAGTCCTGTCCTTCATACTTATAAGTCGTATCAATTGCATCACGCGTCGTTCCTGCAATATTGCTGACGATAACACGCTCTTCTCCTAAAATTGCATTAACAAGAGAAGACTTTCCGACATTCGGACGGCCGATTAATGAAAATCTAATTGTTCCATCATCATAATCTTCCGAACCAATATTTTTAAAATGCTTCGCTACTTCATCTAATAAATCACCTAAGCCGAGACCATGAGACCCTGAAATCGGGAAAGGCTCACCAAATCCAAGCGCATAGAAATCATAGATAGAAGCACGCATATCAGGATTATCAATTTTATTAACAGCGAGAACGACCGGCTTATTTGAACGGTAAAGAATTTTTGCTACTTCCTCATCAGCCGACGTAACTCCTTCTCGTCCATTCGTCATAAAAATAATAACATCCGCTTCATCAATCGCAATTTCAGCCTGATGGCGAATTTGCGCAAGGAACGGTTCATCACCGATATCAATACCGCCTGTATCAATAATATTAAATTGATACGTCAGCCATTCACCTGAACTGTAAATACGGTCCCTCGTTACCCCTGGTACATCTTCTACAATTGAAATTCTTTCTCCAACAACTCTATTAAATATCGTCGATTTCCCCACATTCGGGCGACCTACGATTGCAACAACTGGTTTTGCCATTAAAAAACATCCTTCCTGCCAATTAGCGGTTTTCTATATGTATAATAAAAAAATTCGTTATTTTATTAATTATCCAAACTACATTATATACATACTCACTGAATTAAAAAACCCTTCTAACAGTCGAAAGAAGGGTCTAACTTTCTTATGTTATCAAATTTTAAAATATTACTCAACTTAATTAAATGATGTTTAGCAAATAAGGAGTAATACCCTATTATTATAAATTCCCAATATACAATAAAAACCTTAGTATAGTGTACGATTTTTGGCTCATCTCACTCATATTTAGAAAGCATGCTCTACTTGCAAATGGATGAGCCAAAAATCAACATAGTTTCATTCTAAAATGAGGTTATTATTAAAATAATCATAAATTATCTGGCAAATGATATGTATACATTTCCCGTACATTAGTATGTGATTGTAATACTGCTAATGTTTTAGGATGAGGCTGTACATAAATAACCGGATAATCCTTTTCATCACATGCTTCATTAATTGAAAAAGCTAACTTTTCTTCATGAATTGAAAACTGTGCGTTAATCCCTTCCTTATTTCCGCGGGCATCTAATCTTACCCATTTATTCACCGATTTTAAGAAAACAGCATTTAAAGCGTGGATACAATATCCTTTTTCAGGGGTATCGAACAGCATTAACCGCTGATAACAAAAACCTGCTGGTATTCCTTGTGATCTTAATAAAGCTGCCAGCAAATTAGACTTTGCATAGCAAATCCCCTCTTTATAGGCTAATACTTCAGATGCATAACAGGTAACATGCTTGCCTTGAATATCCGCCGAATGGAATACCTCATCCCGAACGAACTCAAAAGCAATCTGTACTTTCTCCATTTCCGTTTGAGAAGGGTTAAAAAGTTCATCTGCCTTTTCTCTAATTAGAGGATGAGAATAATTAACCTCATTACATTCAAGTAAATAATCATCCAGTTTATCTGATTCACAAATCATATCCATTCCGCCGATCCCCTTTATGTATAAATATTCATCTAATAGTTTTATTATACATAAAAAGAACTTTTATCTCTACAAGAATAATGTAAAGACGGCAGCGAAATTAAAATAATTTATTTTATCTCTAATGTTTAACAACGATGTATAAATCATCCCCGATACCATGGGCGATCCCATCTAAAATTGCCTCCAGATTCTTTGCATAAAAATGCATTTCTTCTTCTGTTTTACAAATAAATACTGCCGTGCCTCCAATTGTGCGTGTAGGGTCTGTCGTAACTACAGCTAATATGTATTTTTCAATTGCACTCAATTAAGAAGCACCCCTTCCATTTTCCTTTTTCTCAGAAGGCATTCGAATCGCATTTTCAAGAGTCGGAACCTGGCTGATTATTTCAATCGCTTTTTCTGCATCACGAACCTGTGGTAAAACGAAAACGCCGAGACGACCGTCATTTAAGTCACGTTTTGCAAGCGGTGTAAGTGCAGGCTCACCAGAATCTCTGTATACACCAAGCGCTGTAGATACGTCATGTAGAATTGCTTGTCTTTGTCCAAGATTTGCAATCGTCATATTTGCGTTAAAATTTTTCGGCTTCAAAATAAAGCCCATTCCATACTTAAGAATAGCTTCTTGTTTTTCCGGAATCCCGATATTCATAATGTAAATATTATCGACAAATAAGCCAGCACCGTCAAAATGCAATTCCGCCTGCTCAATATCCACAATATCTTTTATTTTCCCCCCTGCCATAAGCTTACCTGATATAAACAGACAAATGACAGCCGCAATGACAGCCGCAATAAAATTAAAAACCAAATAAGCAAATGTTGTAAATAAGGAGGTAAAAATAACAAGATAATTCCTGCTTTCAAATGCAATCGCAATTCCTTCGATATACGTTGTTCCCCTTGGAACTAATTCATAGCTGTCCATTTGTGTTAACGTATTTCTCTCCATATTTCGTACATCTCGAAACTGGGAAGCCGCTAAAGTTAAAAACGTAACAGCTGTAAATTCCTTCGTCATAATCGCCGGGACAGCAATCGTTCCTAAACCAGCTGCAATAAATCCGAGCGCTATATGAATTATTTTCCCATGCAAATATGTAGGATACTGGCGATAATCCGTCCTTAACATGTAAAGCCGGCTTATAACACCTGCTGCAACCCCGAAAAGAACTGGTAGTGTATATTCATTCATCTATCCCTGTTTCTCCTTTACTGGTTTTTGAAGAAGCTGTTCCACATAAAAAATCATATTTTTATATAGTGCCCAAATATAGATGAGAGTACAGCTTAAAATTGTAATATCAAGAAATTGTTCCGTCCCGACCGTCAATCCGCTGTAAATATTACTCAATATAAATGAATATAAAAATTCTCCCTGGCAAACTGCTATAAGCACATACGCAAACTGCTCATAAGCTGTTTTGCCGATATAGAGAGATAAAAAACTAACGAGAACACTTATAATCCATGTCCCACCGAAAATAAACCAGACCGGGTCATACAACTGAAAGAGCATCATTCCGCTGTAAGCAAACGTCAATGTGACAGAAGTCAGAAAAAAGGAAAATGTTATTTTCCGATTCGCCAGTAAAAAATAGCCAAGAAGTAGAAATAAAAAATAATTTACTCTCACTTGAAAATCAGCTATAGCAATAAATGAATTACTAAAAATAATATTTACTAAAATAAAAGCAATAATCCACGTTCTCCATTTCCCTTTTCTCCACATAAATGTGCAAACAATCCATGCCGCCCACATGAACCAATAATAAATAATTCCTTCCACTTCACTCCTCCTCCTATTATTCCCATTATGGCTAAATCTATTTGTGTTAAAACAGCTTTGCGAATAAAAATAAAGTGAAATTTCCATAAGCAGGGTTTTTTCTCATCCTTACTGATGAATCCGCACGATGCCGATCACACATACGTTGCTCGGGTGAAGTATAGAACTTAGTATGCTTTCTTTGTTTGGATCTTTACTGGCAGGTGATCTCCTGCTTCACTTCTTCGAATCCCTAGAATTTTGAAAGTGGTGTCTTACTGCCCGTTAAGGCTGGGATAAAATTAATATAGAAAATGAATACTAAAAAAAAGGAGGGATAGAGATGGGAAAAGATCGCCAAGAAAAGAAACTAAGAGAAAGTAAAAGAGTAGAATCTGACCGGGACCAGTCAATTAATTACAAAGGCTCAACTGGTTTAGAAGGACCAGAAGCTGCAAGAAGAAGAAATCAATAATGAAATAATAGAAAAAGCTCGCCAATTGGCGAGCTTAACGCTGACTGAATTTCTTTGTATCAATTCCTCTTTCTGTGAGCCAATGATGTGCTTGACCAAAGATAATAAGAGGTGCATGTTGAAGTTCACTGATAGACTTACATCCTAATGCCGTCATGATTAATTTCAAATCATTTTTTATCATTTGAATTTCTTGTACTAAATGTTCATAGCTGTCTTCGATTAATATTTTCAATAAGTAACCTGCTAGTCCTGCTGCACTTGCACCTAATGATACAGCTTTAGCAATATCAAGAGCATTTTGCATACCGCCCGAACCGATAATCGATATGCCGCTTTCTCTATTCGTACTTGCTTCGGCTATCGACACTGCAGTCGGTATGCCCCAGTTATCAAAATAGGTCATCATTCTCTCTCTGCGATTATTCTCAATCCGGGAGAAATTCGTTCCGCCGTATCCGCCGACATCTACTGCTTGTACACCTATTTCACTCAGCTGCCTTACCGCTTCCCTGCTCATACCAAACCCTACTTCTTTTACTATAACAGGAACTTCCACACCTTTAACAATTGCTTCCAATCTTTTTAATACATTCGTAAAATCACGGTCCCCTTCAGGCATTACTAATTCCTGTACAACGTTTAAGTGAATTTGCAATGCATTTGCTTCGATCATATCAACTGCTGTCTTAGCCTGATCAACCGTCGCTTCACTGCCTAAATTCGCAAAAATGATGCCTTTTGCATTTACCTTTCGGACAATTTCATATGATTTCGCTTCATTTTTATTTTTTACAGCTGACATTTGTGACCCTACAGCAATTGCAATATCTGTTTCTTTTGCAGCATTTGCTAAAGCTTCATTAATTTTTAACGTTTCCTCACCGCCGCCGCCAGTCATTGCATTTATAAAAAGAGGCGAACTTAAAAACAGTCCGCCAATTTTTGTATTTAATTCAATACAATCAACTGATAGATCCGGCAAGCTGCTGTGAACAAACGTAATTTCATCAAAACCGCTTAAACGCCGTTGTCCTGTGCTTAATGCATGATGAATATGTTCCATTTTACGCTCTGCCCGTTTATCCATCTAAATCACCATTTACTTTAGTTTATTTAATTGATCACCAATCATCTCACCAAGCTGAAAACCTGATGGTTCATCTTGAGATTGAAATCTAATATAATCTTCTTCACTTGCATTCGGTGACTCTTCTAATTCACGAATGCTAAGTGAGATACGCTGCTCTTCACTATTTATATCGAGCACCTTCACCTTAACTGTTTGTCCCTCTTCAAGCACCTCATGCGGTGTTCCAATATGCTTGTGAGAAATTTGTGAAATATGAACTAGCCCTTCCACACCCGGGAAAATTTCAACAAATGCACCAAATGATACGAGGCGTTTCACTTCTCCTTCAATAACATCGCCAGCCTTTACTTTTTCCTTCATTGCTTCAAAAGGTCCTGGCAGCGTTTCTTTTATAGACAGTGAAATTCTCTCATTATCACGGTCAACAGATAATACTTTTACAGATACTTTCTGTCCTTCTTCTACAACATCAGACGGTTTGTCAACATGTGTATGTGATAATTGCGAAATATGAACGAGGCCGTCAATTCCGCCTATATCAACGAATGCACCGAAGTTCGTTAATCTTTGAACCGTTCCTTCTAATACATCCCCAGCCTGGATTGAATCAAGCAGCTCTTGCTTCTTTTCCACCTGTTCTTTTTCCACAACTGCCCGGTGTGATAAGATGACTCTATTTTTCTCTTTATCAATTTCTACTACAATTAATGATAAAGTTTTCCCTTTGTATTCTGAGAAATCTTCAACAAAATATGTTTCTACTAACGAAGCAGGGATAAAACCTCTAACACCTAAATCTACTACGAGTCCACCTTTAACAACATCTTTTATTTCCGCATTAAAAACTTCTTTAGATTCAAATTTATCTTCAAGACTTTCCCACGCTAGGTCCGCATCAACGGCGCGTTTCGATAAAATTAGTGATTCTTCTTCCACTTTAATCACTTTTAAATCTAATTGATCGTTTTCACCGACAATATCAGATGCTTTTTCAACATGAAGGCTTGAAAGTTCACTAATTGGGATAATTCCTGTGAACTTGCAGTTTTCTATTTCGATGATTACTTGTTTTTCCTCCACTTTCGTAACGACACCTTTAACGATCTGTCCTACTTCTGGTGATTGTACTTCAACATTGTTTAACTCTTCCATCTCCATAACCTCCTTGGTCAAAAACAAGTGCGACTTTAGATTAAAATATGTATGTTATCATTTCATTCATTTTAAAAATAAAATGACAATACCCCTCTTCTAATAAACTTCTAATAAATGCTACTTTTTGTCAAGCGATAAGCTTTAATCTACTTATTTTTTTCAATAAGGTTTTTGATTTCCGCCATAATCACTTCAGTCACAACATCAGCAGAAGCTTTTTGCTCTCTTAGTTCTTCCATATTAATCGGTTTTCCATAAACGACTTTTAATCGGCTAAATGCTTTATACGGACCGATAATAGCACATGGGACGACAGCTGCATTGGAACGTAAGGCGAAAAAACCGGCACCCGAGAGTCCTTTACCTAATTCTCCATTAACACTTCTCGTTCCTTCTGGAAACAGACCTAAAATTTTACCATCTTTTAATATTTTTAAAGCTACCCTTAATGCTTCACGGTCACTCATCCCTCTTTTTACCGGAAAAGTACCGAAACTGCGGACTAAAGGTCCCAATACTGGTACTTTAAACAGCTCTGCCTTTGCCATAAAATGAACTTGACGCGGAGCAGCAGTGATACCGACAACCGGCGGGTCGAAGTTGCTTATATGGTTTGAGCAAATGAGTACTCCGCCTTCTTTCGGTATATTCTCATACCCGATAACTTCAAAGCGATAAAAAGGTGTAAGAAGAGTTTTTACAGCACCTCTGCCTAATTTATACATGAACACTTTATTAAAGCCTCTCTTCCATTAACTGTTTTATCTTTTCAACGACTTCTAAAATGGAAAATGATGTTGTATCAATTTCAATCGCATCATCAGCTTTCTTAAGCGGAGCTATTTCCCTTTCGGAATCAAGCTTATCACGGCTCGCTATTTCACTTTTCAGCTTTTCTAAATCTGATGGAAAACCTTTTGATACATTTTCCTCATGCCTTCTTTTCGCTCTCTCATCAACAGATGCTTTTAGAAATATTTTCAGCTGCGCATTTGGAAGCACATGTGTGCCAATATCCCTTCCATCCATTACGACGCCGCCATTTGCTGCGAGATGACGCTGTCTTATAACCATCTCTTCTCTAACTTTACCATGTTTTGCGACAATAGAAACATTATTTGTTACTTCATCTTTTCGAATATCGTCCGTCACATCTTCTCCATTTAATAAAACGAGCTGTCCTTTTTCAGCAGGCAGTAATTCAATTTCAATCTTTGCCAGAATATCAGCAACTTCTTTTTCCTCTTCAAGATTTGCTTTATTTTTAATAGCTGCTAATGTCAAAGCTCGGTACATTGCGCCTGTATCAATATAAACATATGAAAAATGCTCAGCGATAATTTTTGCGACAGTACTTTTACCTGCAGCCGCAGGACCATCAATCGCTACAGAAATTGTTTTTCCCATAATACCTCCTGTATACAGTGGAACTTCCATTGAAATTTATACTAGTTTACCATTTTGATAGATTGTAAATATAATCATTTTAAATTAAAAATATCCGACCAGTCTGACATCACCCTACAGTAACCTTGGTGGGTACTGTGTAAAAATAGCCAGAGAGGTCAGACTTGACCCCGTATCAGCATGCTGCTGCCATTATTGGCTAAATGTTTCAAGCCATTCAGAAATCGTAATTTTATTGACACCTTCATACTTTACTACGCGGGATAAATATGGCTGAATCTTCGGCTCCTGTATAATAAGCTGTGAGCAGATTAAAATAATAAAATGAATGACAAGCAGCTTTATTAAAATCCCTTCAAATCGCTTCATTCACTCATCTCCGATAGTTTTTATCCCAGCCTTAACGAGCAGTAAGGCTCCCTTTTCAAATTCTAGCAATCCGAAGAAGTGAAGTGGGAGACCCAGCTGCCCGTAAAGGTCCGATTGGTTTAACTAACCTTCAGCAGGGGATGAGGCCCCCACTGAAGGAAGTTTCACTTTATCTAGTATAGCTAAAACTATCTTTCTTTATACAAAAGTCTAATATTGAGCCATTTTACGCCTTATCAGTATTTGTTGTTCAAAACAGTACTTAATTAACAATTGCTTTGATTTTTCATCAAGATCGATAAATTTAGCAGGCGCTTTTATATATCCTTTTTTCTCTACAGGAATAAAATTAGTAATTTCCGCTTTCGTTTTTATGTACTCAATCGGAGCATTTTGAAATGGGAGAGACAGCCATATAATAATTTCTTTGCCCTCTTCTAATTTATGTCCTTCGCGAAGTTTTATCGCTGTACCGCCAGCACTTATATCAACCGTTTCTGTCGTAAAAGGAGGAAATTCATTATGAATCCCATGAATAGCAATATCTACATTTGTATCGATTCTAACAAATTCTCGTCGCTGAATTTTAACTAGTTTATCATCGCCGGGATAAGATAATATAATCATCGGAATTTTTTCCTTTAACCGGCCGGCTACAACCGTATCAAAACGGTATATATTTTGCTCTTTATTAACGAATGAGGCAAGTAACTCTGTATCATTCATCAAGAAAGCAGTTTTTCCTGTTGCCTCATTAACTGGATAATCAATATAAAATTGATTTTCTTTTATTTCTACTACTTTACATTTAAATTTATCAGCAGTAGCGTCCTTCATTTCTAAATTTATTACATCACCAATATTCAGCACAATATCACTCTCTCATCATTGCTTCTCCATCTTATTAAATCATGGACGACATTCATTGCGCAAGAGATGTAATATATCACATGGAAAAAGAAAGGTAATGAAATACCTTTCTCCTTCCTTTAAAACTAGAGCGCTTTCAATTTCCTAAAGCATTTCACCATTCACATTACAAATATTAAATTTCATTGTAAATCGGTTCAGGATTTTTCAATTTTTCAACCTTTTCCTCTATTCCACTATCTGCATTAATAAAGATCCTGTACGTATCATTATTTATAGTCCCTAGAAATTCATAGCATAATACTTCATCCCCAAGCTCATTCGTTATAACCGCAAGCCGGTCTTCCTGAATTTTCAAATTCGGATTTAACTTCTTTCTCGCTTTTTCTAACGTCATAGCCGGTTTCGATATGTTGCGGTCTTTATTTGCTGCTAGATAATCACGAGCGGAATACCCGATAATACTTCCATCATCAAGCGCTACTTTTATCCGAATAGTGTCTGGATAAATTCTTATATCATCACGGACGGAAACGAATGAAAATGTGCCGGTATTATCATATTGTGCACTTTCAAATAATTGAAGGTTCTTAAAATTATTCTTTTTCAAAAATTCAATCGCTTTATTAGTAGCATCATTTAAACTGATTTTCGCATCACTTATTTCTCTGTTTTCTACTAAATAAATTGGATATCCGCCTTTTTTTGTTAAATCTATATTTATTTCAGATTTATCCTTTTTATCAGTCATTGCTAAACTGTAAAATCCGAAACTAGCTCCCTCGCCGTTTTCTGTTATTTTTACATCTTTTACTTGCTGATTAACAAATTTCTCGGCAATTTTCCTTGCTTCATTTTTAGAAATCATTTTACCTTTTAATTGATTAAATCCTTCTTCCCTGTTTTTATTTGATGTGAAAGTTGGTCCAAAATCTGTTTCCGCATAGGCACCTACATTTTTTTCAACTGTTTTAAAACCATCAATAATTGTATTATCTGCCTGCTTTTTTCCTGAAGCAAGAGCCATCTCTACATCCATCCAGCGCAAGTTATTTTTTATTGCCAAACTTTGTACTTTCCTTAACTCACCTTGAATATCTGCAGATTGCTCATACATTTTTTCCAAACTTTTCATTTCCTTATTCGAAAGCGGTTCTTTTTCCAAATCACGAACAGCTGTCCGATAGCTGAAATCACCAATATTTGATAAAAATTCTTCTGTTTTGTTAAATGGCAATAAAGCGAGCGGAAGCTGTCCAACATCTGAATGTGCCTCGGATGTAATTCTCCATACATCGGCAAGTGCCGGCGAAAGTGATTCCTTCGAATTCATCGCAAGAGTAGCACCGATTTTATCATGTAAAATATCAATTCGATATGCTAAATCATGAAATGCCCTTTGGTAATTGTTTTCTGCTTGAATGAGAAGTGCATCTTTCTCCTGATGCTCCTTATATCCCCAATAACCTGTCCCTACAACTCCAATAGCTAATACTGTAATTGCTATTATTCTTAACACAATTTATCACCCTTTTTATCGGCAGAAAATATGTTTGCCAATTTGTTTAATTTGCGGTCTTCCCCAAACCCATCCACTCGTTGCAGTAGCTGGATTAAAATAATATGTTGCATTCCCTGTCGGATCAAATCCATTTAATGCATCAATGACGGCCTTTTTTGCCTGATCATTCGGTGTTAAATAAATTTGTCCATCCGCAACTGCGGTAAAAGCCCTTGGTTCGAAAATAACTCCAGCAACCGTGTTCGGAAAAGTCGGGCTGTTCACCCTGTTTAATATGACGGCCGCAATTGCTACTTGTCCAACATACGACTCCCCTCTTGCTTCTCCATATACCGCATTTGCCATAAGCTGTATATCATTTTGTGAGTAGCCGCCTGGTACATTTGCCGCCGCTGTTTTTTGTTTCTCTTTCTTTTGTACTGCTTGCTGCTGATTCGCTTGTTGCTGTTTATTTTCTCTTGCTTGCTGGTTTGCTTGTTCTTGTTTATTTTCTCTTGCCTGCTGATTTGCTTGTTCTTGTTTATTTTCTCTTGCCTGCTGGTTTGCTTGCTGCTGTTTATCTTCTCTTGCCTGTTGGTTTGCTTGTTCTTGTTTATTTTCTCTTGCCTGTTGGTTTGCTTGTTCTTGTTTATTTTCTCTCGCCTGTTGATTCGCTTGTTCTTGTTTATTTTCTCTTGCCTGCTGGTTTGCTTGCTGCTGCTTATTTTCGGCTGCCTGGCCGCCTTGTTTCGTGTGTTCAGCAATATACTTCTGTTTCGTTCCTTCTGCCTGCTGTCTTAATTTTGCCTGCTGCTCTTTCGTTGGTGCAGCTTGGATACTAAGTGGAACTCCTCCGTAATGGGTGAAATCATTCCCTTTATTTATTTGCTTATAAACGAAACCAGAATAAAACTTAGTAGAATTCGCAAGCATATTTTTCGTTTTCTGTCCTACTAAGCCGTCAACATTATCAAGTTCAAATTGCTGCTGGAAATTTCTTACCGCCCAATACGTACTCCAGCCATACACACCATCAATTTTCCCATGGTAGTATCCGTTATATTGCAATCTCGCTTGCAGCTCGATAACATCCTCACCCGTTGCTCCTCTTTGAATTACTTGCCCTGAGAAAGCATCTGCTTTAGGTATGCTTCCAAAAAAAAGTTGAAAAACTATGGCTGTTAACAATAATAAAGAAGCCATACACATCTTTATAATGATTTTCATGCTGCTCAAGCCTCCTCCAGTTAAAAATTTCTTTGCCTACCTGTATTTTTTGTAGAGCGTGGTATTTTATTCATTAGAAAGAGAATTGCTGTGCATAAAAAAAAGAGACTGCATTTAAGCAGTCCCTTACTCTCTGATTATTTTTTCATTCTAGCAATCTTTGCTTTGCGTAATGCAAACCACCATAAAAAAATCATAAAAGGCAGAATAATATAACGTCCGCTCTTAAAGTTTATCAATAATGTATCGTATAAACCATGCAGGAAAATAGGAAGGAATACAGAAATCATAATCCATTTGAGCTGATTCGACTTTAACGTAAATTTCCCTTTTCCTAAATAATACCCCATTATAACACCGAATAAGGCATGGCTTGAAACTGGAAGGATAGCTCTGCCAATTGCAAATTCCAGTCCATTAGCAAATAAATATAAAATATTTTCCACGGAAGCAAATCCTAAAGAAACGGAAACACCATAAACAATGCCATCATAATGCTCATCAAAATGAACATGCTGATAAATAGTAAAGAAGAGAATAAACCATTTAAAAAACTCTTCTAAAAATCCATATGCAATAAATGCTGTGAGGATGCTTGATGTAAAAACGGCTTCTACTTCCAAAACATATTGAATAAACATAATAGGAAAAACAAGCAGAGCCCCTAATATAAATGACCGAAACACCATGTAAAACGGTTCTGTTTCATATTGATCTTTTAAATAAAAATAACTTAGTAACGCAAGACCTGGGGCAATGCCTGCAGAAATGATTGCAACCATCAACAGGCCTCTTTTCACATAAATTCATTTATTCCGCACTTAACGGGCAGTAAAACTCCAGCTAACGGAAATTTTACGTTATTCATTATAATCGTAACACGATATTATGAAATTTGAAATGTGAAAAGCTTCAAAAGTTTTCATTGTTTAAAATAGATCCTGTATCACTTCTTCAAAATTTGATAGTAAAACAGCCAATTTAATTCTCGCCTTTTTACTATCAAAGTCCCCGCCTAAAATAACACCTCTTGACATAAGATCATGCCCGCTTCCAACATAGCTGTAGGATGGATGAACATGTCCTTCTTCCGCGCTTGTCGTCATAACAACTGCGATTCCCTTATCTAAAGCAGCTTGAATGGCATCGACCATTTTAGGTGCCGCCTGTCCGCGGCCTGCACCTTCTAAAACAATCCCTTTTGCAGATGCCTGAACTGCCGCTTCAATAAGGAAGCCGTCCGCTCCCGTGTAACATTTAATAATATCAACACGCGGCAGTGGATGTTCAAGGGGATAACATTCATGATTAACAGGTTTCTGATATATATTTACGACGCCGTTATCAATAATTCCAAGATATCCGTACCCAAATGAATGAAATCCTTGTAAGTTAGATGCATGAACTTTTTTTACATATTTTGCCGAATAAATTCGTTCATTAAAAACTGCAACAGTTCCCGCA
Organism: Metabacillus fastidiosus NBRC 101226; assembly: GCF_001591625.1. Classification (GTDB taxonomy): domain Bacteria; phylum Bacillota; class Bacilli; order Bacillales; family Bacillaceae; genus Metabacillus; species Metabacillus fastidiosus. The sequence goes on along the minus strand of NZ_BCVG01000026.1, from coordinate 5,800 downwards.
TCTTTTAATATTTCAGCAGCTGCCGCATAAATGGAATTTCTTAAATTTGAATAGACATCTGTTCCCTCGTCTTCTGGTGATCTCTGTGATCCCGTTACAATAACCGGCTTCTTATTATCAATTGTCACATCTAAAAAATAAGCTGTTTCTTCAAGAGAATCGGTACCATGGGTAATAACGATACCTGAGACAGATTCATCATTTAGTTCATTTAAAACAGCTTCTCTTAATACACTCATTTTTTCAAAGTCCATGAACATACTTGGTACTTGAATTAAATCAACGATTTTTATCTCAATATCATCAGGCAGTTTGCAAAGAGCTGCTAATTGTTCTCCGCTTAAAGCACCTGATGATAACAATCCGCCGCCAATATCCTTACTTGCAATTGTTCCGCCTGTAGTAATTAATGTCACCTTTTTCATCATCTGCTCCCCCTTCCTTTATCTTTATACTTTTTTTCTTATTTCGTTAATGCCTCTCTTTGCATGATTGCTTGTGCAATAAGACCCCCGTGAAATCTGCCGTTCTCAATAAAAATTTCATTTGCATTATTACCCGCTGCAATAACACCTGCAATAAAAATACCATTTACATTTGTCTCCATTGTTTCCTCTGTAAAAACGGGTCTTCCTGTATCACTTTCAATATCGACACCCATTTTCTCTAGAAACTGATGGTCAGGATGATAGCCTGTCATAGCGAATACAAAGTCATTTTTAATTGTTTTTTCTTCTCCGTCCACTACATACACTACGGAAGCTTCTGTAATTTCTTTTACGGAAGCATTAAATTTCATATCAATAATGTCATGTCTTACTAAAGCTTCAAATTCAGGTAAAATCCAAGGCTTTATACTGGAAGAATATTCACTGCGACGGTATAAAACAGTTACTCTTGCACCACATTTAACAAGCTCTAATGCCGCATCAACACTTGAATTTTTCCCGCCAATAACAACAACATCTTTATCAAAATAAGGATGTCCCTCTTTAAAATAATGGTACACTTTCGGCAAATTCTCTCCCGGAACTTCCATATAGTTTGGATGATCATAATAACCTGTTGCAATGACTACATATTTAGCCTGATACGTTTCTTTTGATGTTTTAACAATAAAGTTTTCACCGTCTTTTACAACGCTTTCTACTTTTTCAAAAGGATTAACACGAAGATCTTTCCTTTTTGCAACTTCTCGGTAATATGCGAGCGCCTGATTTCTCACCGGTTTTCTATTTTCAATAATAAAAGGAACTTCCCCAATTTCTAATTTCTCACTTGAACTGAAAAAAGTTTGATGTGTCGGATAATTGTAAATAGCATTAACAATATTTCCTTTTTCAATAATTAATGGACTTTTCCCAATACTCTCTAATTCAATACCGGCTGATAAACCACATGGTCCACCGCCGACAATAATAATTTCTTCATTTATCACGTTCTTCATCTCCTATAAAACTCCATATCGTATCATATTAGTTACACAAAATCGTTCATTTATACATCATTACCGTAAAAAATCCCCTATCGGTAATGATAGGAGATTTTCATTTATGTTGCAAATATATTATATTAAATCCAGCCTCTGAATCGCGATGCCTCTGCCATTTTGCGAACCCCTACCATGTATGCAGCAAGACGCATATCAACACGACGATTTTGACTTGTTTCATAAATATTATTAAATGATTTAACCATTACAGTTTCGAGCTTTTCATCCACTTCTTCTTCAGACCAGTAATATCCCTGATTGTTCTGAACCCATTCGAAGTAGGAAACTGTCACACCGCCGGCACTTGCCAGTACATCCGGTACTAATAAAATACCGCGGTCAGTTAAAATACGCGTCGCTTCTAAAGTAGTCGGCCCATTAGCTGCCTCCACTACAATCTTCGCACGAATATTCTCTGCATTATCTTCTGTAATTTGATTTTCAATTGCTGCAGGAACTAAAATATCACAGTCCAGCTCCAGTAATTCTTTATTTGTAATCGTATCATTAAACAGCTTAGTTACAGTTCCAAAGCTGTCACGACGATCAAGTAAGTAATCAATATCTAAACCGTTTGGATCGTATAAGCCACCGTATGCATCTGAAATACCGACAATTTTAGCACCTGCATCATGCATGAATTTGGATAAATAGCTGCCGGCGTTTCCAAAGCCTTGCACGACGACTCTCGCTCCTTGAAGTTCAATGCCTTTTTTCTTTGCAGCTTCACGAATACAAATCGTAACACCTTTAGCTGTTGCAGATTCACGTCCATGAGAACCACCGAGAACGAGCGGCTTACCAGTTATAAATCCTGGTGAGTTGAATTCATCCATACGGCTGTATTCATCCATCATCCAAGCCATTATTTGCGAATTCGTAAAAACATCTGGTGCCGGAATATCTTTTGTTGGTCCTACAATCTGGCTGATTGCACGGACATATCCCCGGCTCAGACGCTCTAATTCACGGAACGACATGTCCCTTGGGTCACAGATTATTCCGCCTTTACCTCCGCCATAAGGTAAATCAACGATTCCACATTTTAAACTCATCCATATCGAAAGTGCTTTTACTTCTTTTTCAGTAACATTAGGGTGAAAGCGAATACCGCCTTTTGTCGGGCCAACAGCATCATTATGCTGTGCACGGTATCCTGTAAATACTTTAACTGAGCCATCGTCCATTCTCACTGGAATTTTCACTGTCAGCATTCTAATCGGTTCTTTTAATAGTTCAAAAACTTCTTCAGGATACCCTAGTTTTTCAAGCGCCTTATGTATCACCGTTTGGGTTGATTTTAATACATCAAGATTTTCATGGTTCTTGTCGGTGTTATTATCGGCTACCATTTAAGCTAACCTCCTAAATCTTTTCAGTTGAAGTTGGAAATGTCCACCTTTGAATTTTAGTATACACCTTCCATTAACTTATGCAAAGTAGAATAGACCTTTTATTATTAAAAACCGTCCATCAAAAAGAGTAATAATACCAGAAAAAAGAAAAAGAGGACTGCTACGTGAAAGTAACAATCCTGTTTGTTTAATCAAGTGATTATTATAAGACAGTTCCGTCTTTTTTTCCAAAAAAATGATAAAGCTGTTGAATAGCATGCTCTTCCATTAAGCACTTCCCATACTCTTCCAGCCTATGAATTGTTATCGTAGAAGGATGGCCATATTCAGCAAGTATAGAGATTAAATCTTCTACATACATTGGCTGATTTTCACCTATCAGTAAATAATATTGGTTTTCATAACTATAAATCATACCATCATGAATATTTAGATGGAATAAACATTTTGATAGCTGAATGAGATCTTCAAATGTTTTAAATTCATAAATAATATCGTCACTCTCATCGAGTTTTACTTGCATTTCTATATAATCATCTGAATAATCATCTTCTTCTTCATCATCAGTTTCTTGATTTTTCGTGACGATGACAACCATTCCTTGTGCTTGAAGAGAGTAGACTTCAACAGCAATCGGCCCATGCGCCTCAAAACCTAATTCCTCACTCGCTTCCTCCATCATATCACGAAACAATTGATGAACTTTAAGTGAGTCTTTCCATAAATCTTCTTTCGTTAAACCTCTGTCACTTAAATCATCTACTGTTAGGAAAACTTTTATCTTATTATAGTTCAGTCGCTCGAGCCGCATCCCTTACCCTCCTGCCGTTAGAACGCTCATTTTACATTCATCATATGAATTTAAAGCGAGATGGTTCTAATAATTTGTAAACAGTGTACACCGAGAACGAAAATAAGACAAGCTTAAATGGTTAAAAGTTGGAATCTGGTCCTCTTTCAAACAAAACAGTGTTTTTTTACTCTTCATTGCGGGTGAAAAGGAATGTTTTTGCTTTGCATAATCATTCAGCCGTATTAGAAAGTTCTGGCTCTTCTCCATGAAAAAAAGAAACTTCTAATAAAAGTTGTCCAACCTTTATTAGAAGCTTCCATCTTTTCATTTCGTTCTATTGTTCTTTACTTATCGTAATAAGATGTGTCTCGGCAGGAGCACCTAATCTTAACGGAACACCTGATGTTCCGTAGCCATTGCTTACTAAAAGGGAATATTGATCAAATTGATGAAGTGCGCCCTTTTCATACAATCCGAAATTTAAAAACCTAATTTGTCCTCCATGTGTGTGACCGCTTAATATAAATGATATATTATCAGTATCTTTTACTTTTTTATGAATGACAGGATTATGGCTTACTAATATTTTAAAACCATCTTCCTCACTGTCAAACAAGGCGAGCTCCAGCCTGTCGCGTCCAAGTGTCGGGTCATCCACCCCTAATAATATAAGCTTTTCCCCGCTTGGAGACTCAAAGCTCCTCGCTGTATTATCAAGAATACTTACACCGTGTTCAAGCAGGAGTGCATCTAATGAATGATAGTCTACTTCATAATCATTGTTTCCCCAGACAAAATAAGCCGGTCCTATTTTAACGAGTTCTTTAATATTTTGCTCCACTCGGCTAAATGGCACCCTTTTCTCTGTTAAGTCGCCGCCAATAATGACAAAATCAACTTGCTTATTTATTTGATTTAATAATCTTTTACTAACTTTGCGCCTATGAATATCAGAAATAAAAAATATATTCACTTCTCCGAAACTTTCAGGAAAATTCGAAAATGTCAAACGATGATTTACAAGGTTATTTTCCATCGCTTTTTTGAACATATATAAGCATATGAGTACACCTATTATAAATAAACTAATGAAAATCCATAAAACAATTACCATAGCACCATCCATAATCCTTTCCTCTTGCAGCCTTACTATACGGATACAAATTAATATCTTAACATATATCTGACAAAATGTAGTATAGCGTACGATTTTTAGCTCATCTCGCCCAAATTGATAAGACGAGAAAGAAAAGCGAGCTTTTCTTTCTCGTTTTATCAATTTGGGCACTTTTCAGCTAAAGCTGAAAAGCATTTGCAAGCTTTGCTTGCAAATGGATGAACCAAAAATCAACTAAGTTTTGCAAAAAAATTCAGGTTTAGAAATAAAGAATTTATTTGGATAACTCATGTAAAAAACAGTCTTCAATTTATATATTTAAGTATAAACGAATTTCTATCAATAGTATTATATCTTTCCAAAATAACAGCCAGTAAAACTAACATCTCTAATAAAATTGGGGACTTATTAATAGGAAGTTAGATTTTACTTACTTTCCTGAAATAAATTTATATCAAATTCCCTCTTCATCATTTGCAGCACTTCATGGCGCCGCTCCCACAGCTCTGGCTGCGGCCAATAGTCCGTGCTTTTACGAACAACTTCACATCTTAAAGAATGGAATTCATTTTCTGTTTTATCTTCTTTCTTTTTAAAATATAATGCTGTTGCATATCCTGCGGCAATACATAATACTACAACAATATGAAGGGAATCATTGAGTATGGAGCTAATAATAAAACCGATATTGCCCAAGCTGTATTTAATAATAGAAAAATATATATAAAGTATGAAAATGATTGATGTAATAAACGTAAACATTTGTGCAGAAAACCGCTTCTGCCTGTATTTTTCCATCTTTCTTTTTTTATTCACTAAGTTTTGCAGTACTTGCTTCGTCGGTTCGTCCACATAGTTTCTATTTAAAGATGCAATTTGCATATCTATTTTCCTCACACCCTCTCACAGCTTTACTCCTCTGTTCATTTTATGAGCCAAGCTGTGAGCATATGAATATTTATCAGGAAAGAAAAAATGTATGCAAAAGCATACATTAAACAACGGGAATTTTTATCCCAGCCTTAACGAGCAGTAAGACTCTC
>NZ_BCVG01000025.1 GCF_001591625.1 Metabacillus fastidiosus NBRC 101226 | reverse complement strand
AACATATAAGGCCCGTTGGTCAAGCGGTTAAGACACCGCCCTTTCACGGCGGTAACACGGGTTCGAATCCCGTACGGGTCATTTAAAGACATTGCTAATCTAGCAATGTCTTTTTTATTTCTTTATTAATTGAGAGAGAAAGAACTTCCCCATAGATATAATTGATAAGTTTACATCGAGGAAATCTGAAACTGACTTTATATAAGCTTTACCTGAATTTATAAATTGGGATAGCATTCTTTTAAAACTTAACTTTATATTATGAAGGCTGCTTTATTAGTTTGAAAGTATATAGATTGAACTATTCAACTCTTAATTAAAGCTCGCAATGGAAGATTTCTGTGAACACCAGTTATTTAGCAGGCTACCTCTGCAGTTCTGGAGATTCAGTCGTACGAAAGATATCACTATTTCCGACAATACTAATTTTAGTTGTACGTTGACTCTTCCTAAATTTTCTAATTTGAAGCTTGGTTTTCAAAACTTCGGTAAGCCTAGGTACAATTGAATATTGAAGATTTAACCTAGCAAAGGTTTTTTCTGCTAGGCCATCCTATTTTTCTTTTTCAAAGAACAATCTGTATAACAGGAATATATCATACAAATATATGTTCTGATATATAAACGATTCATCTCCCACTTATTTTTGGACTATGCTTTGAATAAAATGGAAATAGGAGACTTCTCATCTAAAATGATAGATGATATGTTTAACTTTTTTAAAGAAGGGGTAATATAAATATTATTAAAACTATTAATAATATCTCTATTACTCTTTTTATTTTTTAAAAATTTAAAAAAGCTTTCAACAATTATCTACAAAATGTCGAAAAAGTTTTTTTCTTAATATAATTACTAAGGAATAATTTTGTCTTTTTTTATTAGCATAAATGATGATATATACTATTCTTCTCTTTTTATCTTCTTTATCCTACATAATATCCTATCGAATTTTCGGAAATTTTGTATATGTGAAAGCAGGTTAAGTTTTAAAAGAATAACATTTTTCAAAATATGTATTTATCTTGTATTTTCTTGTCATATAGTTGAAGCGCTTTCAAGAAAGGAATTTATTCTTTTAAGTTGAATGTTAGAGTATCATAAAAATAAAGAAGGGATGAACCTCATGGCTGTGACTAGTCCAACTGATTTTGATGTGCATTTATTCCATGAAGGTAATTTGTTTAAAAGCTTTCAAATATTTGGTGCACATTTGAAAGTACAGGATGGAGTATTTGGTACTCAATTTTCTGTATGGGCACCAAATGCAAAAAATGTTCGAGTTGTAGGTGATTTTAATAATTGGGATGGTTCAGATTACAATATGGTTCGAATTAACGAAGAAGGGATCTGGACATTATTTATTCCTAATATAGGTGAGAATACACTATATAAATATGAAATTACCACATCGCATGGTAAATCAATTATGAAGTCTGACCCATATGCTTTCTATTCCGAACTTAGACCAAATACGGCTTCGATCGTTTATGATATAGAAGGATATGAGTGGGATGACAAAAAATGGTATAGGAGAAAAAAGCAAGAAACAGTTGATGAACGTCCAATGTTTATTTATGAAGTACATCTTGGAACATGGAAAAAACCTAAAGATTGGAAAGAGGATGAGGAATTATATTCTTACAAACAATTAGCAGCTGAACTTATTCCATATGTTTTGGAACATGGATTTACTCATATAGAATTGCTGCCAATTATTGAACATCCTTATGATCGTTCATGGGGTTATCAAGGAACGGGTTATTTCTCAGCAACAAGCCGTCATGGTACACCACATGATCTAATGTACTTCATTGATCAATGTCACCAAAACAATATTGGAGTTATTCTTGATTGGGTACCTGGTCATTTTTGTAAAGATGCCCATGGTCTTTATATGTTTGATGGAAGTCCAACATATGAATATAGCCGTTATGAAGATCGAGAAAATGAAGTATGGGGAACTGCCAATTTTGATTTAGGTAAACCGGAAGTACAAAGCTTTTTAATTTCAAATGCGAAATTCTGGATGGAGTATTTCCATATTGATGGTTTTAGAGTAGATGCTGTTGCAAACATGCTTCACTGGCAAAATTCGAATGAATTAGTTGAAAACCCATATGCAGTATCTTTCTTAAAAAAATTAAATGACGCAGTGTTATCTGATGATCCGGAGTTTCTTATGATTGCAGAAGATTCAACAGATTGGCCATTAGTTACTTCCTCGACTGGTGATGGAGGACTTGGTTTCAGCTATAAATGGAATATGGGATGGATGAACGATATGCTATCTTATATGGAAGCTCCTCCGGAAAGAAGATGTGATCTCCATAATAAAGTGAGTTTTTCCCTGATCTATGCATTTTCAGAGAAGTTCATTTTACCCTTTTCACATGATGAAGTCGTACATGGCAAGAAGTCTTTATTAAATAAGATGCCAGGAGATTATTGGCAAAAGTTTGCACAATTGCGTCTGCTTTATGGATATATGTTAACACATCCAGGTAAGAAGCTATTATTTATGGGTGGTGAGTTCGGTCAATTCGATGAATGGAAGGACTTGGAAGAACTAGATTGGATGCTTGAAGATTATGAAATGCATCAGAAAACGAGAGTGTATTTCAAAGAATTATTAACAATTTATAAGAAACAGCGTCCACTTTTTGAACTTGACCATAGTCATGAAGGATTTGAGTGGATAGATGTAGATAATTCAAATCAAAGTATTTTTTCGTTTATTCGTAAGTCTAGAAGGGAAAATGAACTATTAGTAGTTATTTGTAACTTTAAACCTATCGTCTACCATGATTATAAAGTCGGTGTACCGATTGATACAGAGTATATTGAAATTTTAAATAGTGATTCTTCTGAATTTGGGGGTTCAGAACAAATCAATAAGAGAAAGTTAAAGGCAATTGAAGGTGATTATCATGAAAGACCATACCATATTTCATTAACAATTCCACCTTATGGAATTTCAATTTTACGTGCAGTTAAAAAAAGAGGGGAGAATGACAAAGATGGGGAAAAAAAAGTGCGTCGCAATGCTATTAGCAGGAGGAAAGGGCAGTAGATTAAGCTCACTTACAGAGGATTTAGCAAAACCAGCAGTTCCATTCGGTGGAAAATACCGGATTATTGATTTTGCATTAAGTAATTGCAGAAACTCTAGTATTGATACAGTAGGGGTACTGACACAATACCAGCCACTAGTACTGAATTCTTATATCGGGATTGGAAGCGCATGGGATTTAGACCGTAGTAATGGAGGAGTTACAGTTTTACCGCCTTATTCTGTATCTTCAGAAGTTAAATGGTATAAAGGAACAGCGAGTGCAATCTATCAAAATATGAATTATTTAAAACAATATGATCCTGAATACGTATTAATTTTATCAGGTGATCATATTTACAAAATGGATTATTCTAAGATGCTTTCTTATCATATTGAGAAAAATGCAGATGTTTCGATTTCAGTTATTGAAGTTCCGTGGGATGAAGCAAGCCGTTTTGGAATTATGAATACGGATGAAGAAATGCAAGTAACAGATTTTGATGAGAAGCCGGAATATCCGAAGAGTAACCTTGCTTCGATGGGGATTTACATTTTCAAATATAGTGTTTTAAAACAGTATTTAGAGATGGATGATGTGAATCCATATTCAAGCCATGATTTCGGTAAAGATGTTATTCCTCTTCTATTAGAGGAAAATAAGAAATTAGTAGCTTATCCGTTTAAAGGATATTGGAAAGATGTTGGAACGATCAAAAGTTTATGGGAAGCGAATATGGATCTTTTAGATAAAGAGTCTGAATTAGACCTTTTTGATTATGATTGGAGAATATATTCTACTAATCCAAACTATCCACCACAATACATAGCAGAGGAAGCAACGGTTACTGAATCGTTTATTAATGATGGCTCTGTTATTAATGGGAATATTAATCATTCAGTTTTATTCCAAGGTGTGAATGTTGGAAGAAACTCAACTATTAATAAATCTGTTATTATGCCTGATGCGACAATTGGTGAGAATGTATTTATTGAAAATGCAATTGTACCTAGCGGATTAACAATTCCAGATGGAACAATTATTAGTCCTGATAAAGATAAAGATGAAGTTATTTTAGTTACTCCTGAATATGTAGAGCAGATTCCAGTTGCTATTCGAAACTTAAAAACTAGTTAATTTTATCTCTGTGTGCAAGAAAAGGGAGATGGACTTATTGAGAATAAACCACTCATAAAAACTGAGAGTGGGTGGTCGGGGTAAATAAAAATCAGAGTCCGTCCCCGGTTTTGATTTCGCTATTATACTTATTATAAATATAGATCGACAACGACGAGAGGTGGAGAGAATTTGGTTTCTAAAATGTTAGGAATTATTGACGCAACAACTTATAAAAAAGAGATTGAAGATTTAACGATTAATCGTACTTTAGCAGCGGTACCGTTTGCTGGACGTTATAGACTTATAGACTTTGTTTTATCAAATATGGTGAACTCAGATATTGAAAGTGTAGCAATATTTCCAAAATATCAGTATCGTTCATTAATGGATCATCTTGGAAGTGGAAAACAATGGGATCTTAATAGGAAAAAGGATGGTTTATTTTTCTTCCCGTCCCCGCACTTACATGACCAGTATGACGAATTTGGTTCATTAAGACAATTTTCTGATCATATGACATATTTCTTAAGAAGTCAGCAAAAATATGCTGTTATAACAAATAGTTATACAGTTTGTAATATAGATTTTAAAGATGTACTTGAACGTCATCTTTCTATGGGTTGTGACATAACTGAAGTTACTCACGAGGGAAAACCTCTTCAAATGTATATTATGTCTACAGAGCTTTTAATTAGTTTAATTGAAGGCAATATTCAAAAAGGAAGTTTCCAAACATTAGCTGAAATTATTGGGGAAAATCTTCAAGGTTTAACGATTTGCCAATATGAACATCGTGGCTATGTTGCTGTTATTGACTCTATTATGAGCTACTATAAGCATAGTCTTGAGATGATCAATCCAGATGTTTGGCAGGAACTATTTATTAAAGATCGTCCAATTTTAACGAAGCCTAAAGATGAGCCGCCAACGAAGTACAGTGAGGATGCTATCGTTAAAAATTCTTTAATTGCAAATGGCTGCATTATTGAAGGACATATTGAAAATAGTATTATTTTTAGAGGGGTAAGAGTTGGAAAAGGAACGGTTATAAAAAATAGTATTGTTATGCAAAGAACACAAATTGGAGAGAATTGCAATTTGGATAGTATTGTATTTGATAAAGATGTGAAAATTTTTGATAATATACAATTAGCTGGTTCAAAATATTCTCCACATATTTTAAGAAAAGGAACTACTCAAGGAGTGCTGATAGAATCGTGAACGTATTATTTGTTGTTTCCGAATGTGTCCCATTTATAAAAACTGGAGGCCTTGCCGATGTGGCAGGGACCTTGCCAAAAGAATTAAAAAAACTTGGGACAGATGTAAGAGTCATTCTTCCAAAATACAGTCTCATTCCAGAACAGTTACGTAAAAAGATGAAAAAAATAGCAGAAATCACAGTACCGATGAACTGGAGACAACAATATTGTGGAATCGAATTATTAGAGTTAGATGGTATTAAATATTATTTTTTAGATCATGAATATTATTTTTACCGAGACTCTCTATATGGTCATTATGATGATGGTGAACGATTCTCATTTTTCTGCCGAGCGGTATTAGATGCGATTTATGAAATTGATTTTAAGCCGAATATTATTCACTGCCATGATTGGCATAGCGGCATGGTTAACTTCTTATTAAAAGAAGAATACAGCCAAAAGCCTTTTTACCAAGATATAAAGGCTGTATTTACTATTCATAATTTACAATTCCAAGGGATATTTCCGAGAGGAATTTTATACGATCTTTTAAACTTAAGCGATGAGTATTTTACTTCCGGTCAGGTGGAGTTTGACGGGCATGTGAATTTTATGAAAGCGGCCCTTGTTTCAAGTGATATTATTACAACTGTCAGTCCAACTTATCGAAATGAAATTCAAACATCGTATTATGGTGAAAGATTAGATGGATTATTACGTGAAAAAGATTCATCTCTCGTCGGGATTGTTAATGGCATCGATGATAAATTGTATGATCCTTCTGCTGATAAGTATATAAAGGTTACATACGATGAGAAGAACCTTGAGAACAAAGCAAAAAATAAAGCGATTTTGCAAGAAATGTTTGGTCTTCCGGTGGAAAAGGAAACACCGGTTATTTCAATGGTTACAAGATTAACACAGCAAAAGGGCTTGGATTTATTAAAATCTGTTCTTCATGAATTATTACAGGAAGATGTGCAAATAATCATACTTGGCACTGGAGAAAAAGAGTTTGAAGATTTCTTTAGATATACTGAGTGGTTATATCCTGAGAAATTTAAAGCTTATATCGGGTTTAATGAGCCGTTAGCACATCAAATTTATGCAGGATCAGACCTTTTCCTTATGCCTTCAAAGTTCGAACCATGTGGTCTTGGTCAGCTAATTGCCCTCCGTTATGGAACAATTCCTGTTGTGCGAGAAACAGGCGGATTAAATGATACAGTCCATTCCGTTCATGAAGTAACTGGAGAAGGAAACGGCTTTAGTTTTACAAATTTCAATGCCCATGACATGTTACATACGATTAAACGTGCATTAGATTATTATAAAGATGAAGAAGAGTGGGAAAGTCTTGTTAAACAGGCTATGAACAGTGATTATAGCTGGGCAAAATCTGCTTTCAAATATAATCAGCTTTATGCTGATTTAATGACTAGGAGTGGAAGTTGTGTTCTCAAATAAGGAATCTTTTAAAACATCTTTTTTAAAGCGTTTAGAAGGAATGTATGGGAAGGTCTTTAAAGACTCTACAAAACGTGAACAATATCAGACATTAGGTAATATGGTGCGCGAATATATGAGTTCTGATTGGATTGAAACGAATGAACTTTATCGTTCTGATAGTAATAAACAAGTTTATTATCTTTCAATCGAATTTTTACTCGGACGTTTACTCGGACAAAATTTATTGAACCTTGGAATTCGTGATGTTGTTGTTGAAGGACTTAATGATTTGGATATTGATCTTGAAGAGATTGAAGAGTTTGAATCAGATGCAGGATTAGGTAATGGCGGCTTAGGTCGCCTTGCTGCTTGTTTTCTAGATTCACTTTCCACTTTAAATCTTCCAGGTCATGGTTACGGTATCCGCTATAAACATGGATTATTTGATCAAAAAATAGTTGATGGTTATCAAGTAGAATTACCGGAACAATGGTTAAGACACGGAAATGTATGGGAAGTAAGAAAGCCGGACGAGGCAATTGAAGTATCATTCTGGGGAAATATTGAGTCTAGGAATGAAAACGGCCGTCTAGTGTTTAATCATAATGCAACAGAGAAAATCATGGCTGTTCCGTACGATCTTCCTGTTGTCGGTTATGAAACAACGACAGTAAATACACTAAGACTTTGGAATGCAGAAGCTGCTCATAATCCGCCACATCACGATGTTCTCCGCTATAAAAGAGAAACAGAGGCAGTTACAGAATTTCTTTATCCTGATGATACCCATGATGAAGGAAAGATTTTGCGTTTAAAACAGCAATATTTCCTTGTATCTGCCAGCTTACAAGACATTGTTTCTAATTATAGAAAGAAAAATCACACATTAAAAAACTTACACAAAGAAGTAGCAATCCATATTAATGACACACATCCGGCTCTTGCTATCCCGGAGCTTATGAGAATTCTTCTTGATGAAGAGAGAATGAGCTGGGATGAGGCATGGACTATTACAAGGCAGACTATGTCTTATACAAACCATACAATTTTGTCAGAAGCACTGGAAAAATGGCCAATTCACTTATTCCAGCCTTTATTACCAAGGATCTATATGATTATTGAAGAAATCAATGAGCGTTTCTGTAAGAAACTATGGGAGAAGTATCCTGGTAACTGGAATCATATAGAAAATATGGCTATTATTGCACATGGACTCGTTAAAATGGCACATCTCGCGATTGTCGGAAGTTATAGTGTGAACGGTGTAGCAAAAATTCATTCCGATATTTTGAAAAATCGGGAAATGAGAAATTTTTATGAAGTGTATCCTGATAAATTTAATAATAAGACGAATGGGATTACACATCGCCGCTGGTTAATAAAAGCAAATCCTCAGCTTACAAATTTAATTTCAGAAACAATTGGGACAGACTGGTTAAAAGATCCTTATCAGTTAATTGATCTAAAAAGACATGCATATGACCCGGCATTAAAAGAAAAATTTGATAAAATGAAACAGGAACGAAAAGCAATTTTAGCAAAAAGAATTTTTGAACAAAATGGAACGATTATTGATGAAAGTTCCATCTTTGATGTACAAGTGAAAAGGATGCATGCATATAAACGACAGTTATTAAATGTACTTCATATTATGTATTTATATAACCGTTTAAAAGAAGATTCAAACTTCAAAATTCATCCTAGAACATTTATTTTTGGAGCAAAAGCTTCTCCAGGTTATTATTACGCTAAGAAAATTATTAAATTAATTAATTCTTTAGCGGAAAAAGTGAATAATGATTCGGAAATATCAAAAGTATTGAAAATAGTATTTTTGGAAAATTACCGTGTATCACTTGCAGAGCTTATATTCCCTGCTTCTGATGTTAGTGAACAAATTTCAACAGCCAGCAAAGAGGCGTCGGGTACCGGAAATATGAAATTTATGATGAATGGTGCTCTGACAATTGGTACATTAGATGGGGCAAATGTTGAGATTATGGAAGCTGTCGGCAGAGAGAATATGTTTATTTTCGGCCTAACAGCAGAAGAAGTTCAATGCTATGAGGAAAAGGGCGGCTACTATTCAAGTGATTATTATCACCATGACAGTCGAATCCGTGGGGTAATTGATAACTTAGTTAATGGATTTTTCCCAGATGCTTTCGGTGAATTTGATCCGATTTATGATTCTCTGCTTGGTGAAGGTGATCAATATTTTGTCCTTCGTGATTTCTCTTCTTATGTGGAAGCACAGGAGAGGGTCGATAAAGCTTATTATGACAGGGAAAAATGGAGAGAAAAAGCATTAATAAATATCGCACATTCCGGATATTTCTCAAGTGACCGAACTATTAAGGAATACGCTGATGACATTTGGGGAATTGAACCCGTTGGAATTAGAATCTAAATAAAAAGGAGGAGGGAAATTTATCCTTCCTCTTTTTTGTCAACTTATCTGTTATCTCCATCAAATAATCTTCCTAAACCGCCCAGTACACTGCCTTCTCCTCTAGAGTCTCCTCCAACACTTGGTGCACTTGCGATAATGCGGTCAGCTAAGCGGCTAAATGGCAATGTTTGAATCCAAACTGTGCCAGGACCTCTCACAGTAGCGAAAAATAATCCTTCCCCGCCAAAAAAGGCTGTTTTTACTTTTCCAACGTACTCAATATCATAGTGTACATCTTTGCTTAAAGCGACTAAACAGCCAGTGTCAATTCTTAGTCTTTCACCAGGAGCCAACTCTCTTTTTATAATCGTTCCGCCTGCATGTAAGAATGCTAAGCCATCACCTTCGAGTTTTTGCATAATAAAGCCTTCTCCACCAAAAAAACCAGTTCCTAACTTCTTTTGAAAGTCAATTCCAATGGATACGCCTTTTGCAGCACAGAGGAAGGCATCTTTCTGACAGATAACTTTTCCACCTTGTTCATTTAAATCAACTGGAATTATTTTCCCGGGATATGGTGCAGCAAAACTTACTTTCCGTTTTCCGACACCTTTGTTTGTAAAAACAGTCATAAATAAGCTTTCGCCTGTTAATACACGTTTTCCAGCACCGACTAATTTACCGAAGAATCCGCCAGACTGCTCTGCGCCATCTCCAAAAATTGTTTCCATATCAATGCCGTCTTCCATCATCATCATACCGCCAGCTTCAGCGATAACACTTTCATTTGGATCAAGTTCAATTTCGACACATTGCATGTCATCTCCATAAAGCTCATAATCAATTTCATGTGCGTTCATTTCTTCACCTCATTTATTTCTATATAGGAAAATTCTCGACAAATAGTTTAAAATCCTTCTCTCTTACAAAATAAAAAGGGACTGACGAAAATATTGTCAGACCTTTTTTACAGTTATTCTTTCTCTCTTTGTGTATAGGGTTCTTTTTCGTATGGCAGAAGATCACCAAAAGTCGTCATAATACCTTCTTCATCAAGAGAATCTTCATACTGTTCATGCTCTTCATTCGGATAGATTTTAATTTCTTTTCCTTCCATATCAGTTCCGATAAAGTTCTCGAAAGATTCTACATAGCCTACTTGTTCATCTGAATTTATATAAGTGTCATTGTAATGGTCCGGTGATTCATAAAAATCTGATGGTCCATCAGAAGAACCATATCGGCTTACATCTTGATAGGAGTCTTCCGCATCGTATGCAACAACATCTTCACCATCATAAAAAAATCTGCTAAAAGGCGGTGATAATACATCTTCTTCAACAGGACGGTCCGTTGAGACAGCTTGTTCTGGAGAATGTTCTTTACATGTTGTGGCAGTTGGAATGATATCTAAGCGTTCAAAGGGGATATCAACCCCGCATATTTCACATTTTCCATAAGTACCTTTCTCAATTGCTTCTAATGCTCTTTTTATATCTTCGTATTCTTCTTCGGCATGATCATTAAGTGCAATATCTTTTTCACGTTCGTACAGTTCTGTTGCATTATCTCCGGGATGGTTATCATAATTTGATAACTCACCACTTGATTCCTGGATAAAAGCCCTTCCTATTCCAAAATAATCATTTTGTTCCCAACGTTGTTCAATATTTTTCTTCATTTCTAAGAGCTCTGAGCGGAAGGTCTCTATTTGCTGTGCATTTAGCAAGCCATCCACACTCCTTCCTTATATAATGTTTCTTCTCTTATTGTAAGCAGAAGTATGGAAAACATAATTGCTAAAAATGTACAGTAGAAAATATAATAATGGACTTTTAAAAAGCTTCTTTTATTTTAATCCTAATGATTAAGATATATAATAAGGATACAATTAGGAAACAATATTGACACACCTGTAGCCTAGGTGTATCTTTATATATGCAATTTTCGGTTTAGGGGGGAGAAGCTTGGTTACAACTTTGGATCATTCCGTAAAAGATGATTTACTGCGAGCTTTGAAAAATGCTAAGCAAAACGATGAGTCTGTTATCGTTAGCCATATAATAGAAGTGGAGAAAGTTAATCCCCTCAATTTTTTTGTTGCCGGGGAACGAATTTATTTTGGCGAGAGGTTTTTCTGGTCAACTCCAGCGGATAATTTTACGATCGTGGGATTAGGTAATGAAATTATTTTTAAAAATAAATTAAAAACATCAGAACGTTTTCATTCTATTGATAAACAATGGAGACGGTTTAAAAAATATATGACAAAGAAAAGTATAAATAAAATTGGAACAGGACCTTTATTATTTGGCGGATTTTCTTTCGATCCAATGAAGGAGAAAAATGAATTGTGGGGAAGTTTTCCTGAAGCGAAACTTTGTTTGCCAACAATTATGCTGACTGTTACAGAAGGTAAAACTTTTCTAACGATTAATAAATTAATTCATCCATTTGATGAATTAGAAAAATGCATAGAGCATTTTACTTTATATGAACAAAGATTCCAAAGGTTAAATAATAAAATAGATTGTGAAAAAGGTCACGAATTCAGCATAGAGGAACTACATAAAGAAGAATGGCTGCATGCGGTTGAAGAAGCAACGAAAAATATAAGAGAGAAACAAATTGAAAAAGTAGTACTTGCGAGAGAAGTACTACTGAAATTTGAGGATACAATTAATGTATACTCTGTTTTAAACCGTCTTCAAGAAGAGCAGCCGACAAGCTTTATATTTGCATTGGAAAACGGAAACAAATGTTTTATCGGAGCAACACCAGAGAGATTGGTTAGAAAAGAAGAGAATTCTGTCCTGTCCACATGCCTGGCTGGTTCTATTAGACGGGGAGAAGATGAACGGGAAGACGAGCTTCTAGGTGTAGAATTATTAACAGATCGTAAAAATTTAATTGAGCATAATATTGTTGTGAAAATGATTATCGATTCCCTGAAATTATGCTGTAATGATTTAGCAGTACCAGAACAGCCGAGTTTATTAAAAACAAAAAATATCCAGCATCTTTATACTCCAGTTAAAGGAAATATAAAGCGGGGATATTCTTTATTATCAATTGTTGAACGCCTTCATCCAACTCCTGCTCTGGGAGGATTTCCAAAAGTTGCTGCTGTTCATCAAATTCGTGAATTGGAACCGATGCATCGAGGCTGGTATGCTGCTCCGATTGGCTGGCTTGATTATAATGACAACGGTGAATTTGGGGTGGCAATCCGTTCAGGTTTAATTGAAAATGATGAAGCCGTTCTTTTTGCTGGATGTGGGATTGTAAAGGAATCTCAGCCAGAGCTTGAATATATGGAGACAGAAATTAAATTGAAACCGATGATGTCTGCTTTAGGAGGAGTCAACAATGAGTCAAAGTGATCCCTTAACAAAATATGTTGCTAATTTTGTGGACGAGCTTGCTCGTTCTGGTGTCGAGGATGTTGTGATTAGCCCGGGATCACGATCAACACCTTTAGCTATTTTGATAGCTGAACATAAAAATCTAACAGTTCATTTATCGATTGATGAGCGGTCAGCAGGCTTTTTTGCCCTTGGAATTGCAAAGGTGCAAAAGAAGCCTGTTGCTTTACTATGTACATCTGGTACAGCTGCTGCTAATTATTATCCAGCTATTGTAGAAGCATATTATGCGAGGGTTCCATTAGTCGTTATAACAGCAGACCGCCCGCATGAATTAAGGGATATTGGCGCTCCGCAAGCAATTGATCAAATAAATATATATGGAAAATATGCGAAATGGTTTGTCGATGTTGCACTGCCGGAGGAAAATAGTAATATGTTTCGTTATGTTCGTCAAATTGCAGGCCGGGCTGTTAATAAAGCAATGACAAAACCATATGGTATCGTTCATTTAAATTTTCCACTAAGAGAGCCGTTACTGCCGAATTTAAATATGGAAAATCTCTGGTCAAGTGAAGATATGCGTGAACGACAGATTACATTTCTTCCTTCCAATCAAACATTAAGTGAGGAAGATTTAAATGAACTTGTCCATTTATTAGAAGAGTTTTCGAAAGGACTAATTGTTTGTGGAGAAATGGATGGAGAACGAGCAGAAGAAAGTATTGTGGAGCTTTCTAATCATTTAAGCTTCCCAATTTTAGCAGATCCGCTTTCACAGTTGAGGACTGGAAAACATAGTAAAAGGAAAGTCATTGATCACTACGATACTTTATTAAAAGACGAAGAAATTATAAATCATTTAAAACCAGACGTTGTTATACGTTTTGGAGCAATGCCGGTTTCTAAACCTCTTATGCTTATGCTAAAAAATAATCCTGATATTATTCAAATTATTATTGATGATGCAGGAGGCTACAGAGAGCCGACTCTTAATGGAGCATATATTGTTCCAGCGGCTGAAAATTTCATATGCAGACAATTAATAAGTAGGACCGCAAAGAGGGATGAATCACGATTTGATAAATCATGGATTTTAGCTAATGAAATATGCAGCCAGTATATAAATGAAGAAATTGCTCAAATAAATGATTTATTTGAGGGGAAAATATATACTGAACTGCAAAAGAACGTATGTGAGGAATGTAATTTAGTTATTGGAAACAGTATGCCAATACGTGATTTTGATACTTATTTTGGAAATACTGATAAAGAGATTCATGTGTATGGAAACCGTGGAGCTAATGGAATAGACGGGGTTGTTTCGACAGCACTCGGAATAAGTTTGAAAACAGAAGCACCAACTGTTTTAATTATCGGAGATCTCTCCTTTTTTCATGATCTAAATGGTTTGCTAATGGCAAAATTACATGCAATTGACCTAACTGTATTGTTAATTAATAATGATGGCGGTGGAATATTTTCTTTCCTTCCACAATCGAAAGAAGAGAAGCATTTTGAAGCTCTCTTTGGAACACCGATTGGCTTAGACTATGAGAAGGCTGCTCAGTTATATGATGGCTCCTATAAAAAAATAGAGGATTGGGATCAGTTTAGACAATTTTTTGAGACTATGAGAACAAGAAAAGGTCTTAATATTATTGAGGTACCTACTGATCGGAATACACGTGTCGAAGTTCATCGTGAATTGTTACAACTTGTTTCCCAGGAAATAAAAAAAGGATTGCAGTTATGAAAATTCGCGGTGTAAATTATCATGTAGAGTGTTATTCAGATGGAATCCCGCTTGTCATGTTACATGGTTTCACAGGTTCAGTAGAGAATTGGTATCCATTTATTCATGAACTTTCCGGTTCTAAATTAATTTTAATTGATATAATCGGGCATGGTAAAACAGAAAGCCCTATTTTAAAAGAACGTTATAAAATGGAAGAAGCTGTAGAAGATATAAAGAGTATTCTTTACTATTTAAACATTGAAAAGGCGAATTTTTTAGGATATTCAATGGGTGGAAGGTTGGCTTTATCATTTGCGGCAGCATATCCTGAAATGGTGGAAAAGCTTGTTCTTGAGAGCAGTTCTCCTGGATTAAAAACAGTACAGGAACAAAAATTAAGACAGCATAATGATGAAAAACTTGCTAATGATATATTAAATAAAGGGTTAATTGAATTTGTGAACAAGTGGGAAAATATACCTCTTTTTGAAACGCAGAAAAAACTTCCTGATAGTATGAGAGAAAGTATAAGGGAGCAGCGTTTAAAAAATTGTGCCCAAGGTCTTGTGAATAGTCTCCTTGGAATGGGGACAGGAGTTCAGTCTTCATTATGGGAGAAGCTTAGTTTTATGCAAACTCCAGTTTTATTATTATGCGGGAAATTTGATCAAAAGTTTTGTGAAATTGCTCTTGAGATGAAAAAAAAGCTGCCCTATTCCATTTATAAAGAAATAAATGATGCAGGGCATGCAATACATGTGGAACAACCGCGAATTTTTGGTAAAATAATAAGGGAGTTTTTAAATTAGAAGATGGAGGTAGAAAAATGGCATTTGAATGGGTTTCAGAACGTAAATATGAAGATATCATTTACGAAACATATAATGGAATTGCTAAAATTTCAATTAATAGACCAGAAGTACATAACGCTTTTCGTCCAAAAACAGTTACAGAATTAATTGATGCTTTCGCATATGCTCGTGATGATTCAAAAATTGGTGTTATTATTTTAACTGGTGTCGGTGAGAAGGCATTCTGCTCAGGTGGAGACCAAAAAGTTCGAGGACATGGAGGATACGTTGGAGATGATCAAATCCCACGTTTAAATGTTCTTGATTTACAACGTCTTATCCGCGTTATTCCAAAACCAGTCATCGCGATGGTTGCAGGATATGCAATTGGAGGCGGACATGTATTACATGTTGTTTGTGACTTAACAATTGCGGCTGATAACGCTGTTTTTGGACAAACTGGTCCAAAAGTCGGGAGCTTTGATGCAGGATACGGCTCAGGTTATTTAGCACGTATCGTTGGACATAAAAAGGCACGGGAAATTTGGTTCTTATGCAGACAGTATAACGCACAAGAAGCACTTGATATGGGCTTAGTAAATACAGTCGTTCCACTTGATCAGTTAGAAGCGGAAACAGTGCAATGGTGTAATGAAATTTTAGAAAAAAGTCCGACTGCGATCCGTTTCTTAAAAGCAGCAATGAATGCTGATACTGACGGTTTAGCAGGTCTTCAGCAGCTTGCAGGAGATGCGACATTATTATACTATACGACAGAAGAAGCGAAAGAAGGAAGAGATGCTTTTAAAGAGAAGCGTACACCGGATTTCGATCAATTCCCTCGTTTCCCTTAATAGAAGGACAATCGCTTGATGAATACTATTCATCAAGCTTTTTGTATATTTAGGAATTTAGGTGGTGAATTTCAATTGTTTAATGAACAAAGTGTACCGAACTGGTTAGAGCAGCGGGCGTTTTTAACACCTGACAGAGTAGCGATAAAAACAGAATGTGAAATAGTAACATTTAAAGAACTTTATGAGAAGTCAAAGGAGCGAGCTTATCAGTTAAAACGCATTGGTATTAACAAAGATGATCATATTGCTGTTCTTATGAAAAATAGTATAGAAATGGTAACGACAATACACGGTCTTATGTTAATTGGAGCAGTCACTGTGCTGTTAAATACAAAATTATCTGAAACTGAGCTTTCCTGGCAAATAAAAGATGTACAAGCTGTGAAAATGATTTATGACGAATCATTTCAAGAGAGAATCGAAAATATAAATGAGATTGAGAAGTTTACGGTTCACATGCTGCGGCTATACCGTAACGGTACAGCAGAAGAACTTCAGCATTGTTTAATGTTAAATGATGTTGCAACAATTATGTATACATCAGGGACTACGGGATATCCAAAAGGTGTTATGCAAACATATGGAAACCATTTTTCCAGTGCGATTAATTCTGCGATTAATTTGACTATTCAAGCAGACGATAAGTGGCTTGTTGTTGTTCCTTTATTTCATATTAGTGGATTATCTATATTAATGCGAAGTGTTATTTATGGAATGGGAATTATTATTCATGAACGTTTTGATGCTCGTTTAACAAATAAAGCGATAATGGATGAAAAAGTAACAATTGTCTCTGTTGTAACAACGATGCTGCAGCAAATGCTTGAACAGCTTGGTAAAGATAATTATCCAAAAGAATTCAGATGTATGTTACTTGGTGGGGGACCTGCGCCAAAACCAGTTCTGGAAAAATGCAGAGATAAGGATATTCCGGTTTTTCAAACATATGGGATGACGGAAACATCATCACAAATCGCAACATTATCTGCTGAATATAGTTTAAGTAAGCTTGGTTCTGCGGGCAAACCGTTATTCCAATGTGAAATAAAAATAATGGATAATGATTGTCGATGTGCTCCGTATGAAGAGGGTGAGATTGTTGTGAAAGGTCCTAATGTGACAAACGGGTATTGGAAAAGGGATGATGCCACATCTGCTTCCATAAAACAAAGCTGGTTTTATACAGGAGATATCGGATTTCTTGATGAGGATGGATTTTTATTCGTATTAGACCGTCGTTCAGATTTAATTATTTCTGGTGGAGAAAATATTTATCCAGCTGAAATTGAAGCCGTTCTTTTATCACATCCTGCTGTAAAAGATGTCGGTGTAAGCGGAGTGGAAGATGAGAAATGGGGAGAAGTACCGTGTGGCTTTGTTATTCCTTCAGAATCAGTTACTGAATCAGAGTTAATAGAATACTGCAAGAAAAATCTAGCTTCTTATAAAACGCCAAAAAAAATCTTCTTTGTTGATCATTTACCACGTAATGCAGCAAATAAACTAATGCGAAGAAATTTAAGACTATCTTTAAATGGGGATAACAATAAATGATGAAAATAAAAAATGTCATTTTACATCATATTTCTTTAAAGCTGAAAGAGCCGTTTCGAGCAAGTAATGGAATCGTATATGATAGGGAAAGTATTCTTGTTGAAGTAATAGATCATGATGGAATGAGCGGATGGGGAGAAGTAGTTGCATTTACTTCTCCCTGGTATACCGAAGAGACGATTCAGACTTGTTTTCACATGTTAAAAGATTTTATCATTCCATTATTACTTAATAAAACAGTGTCTCATCCGAATGAACTTCCTTCTATTTTTCAATTAATTAAACGGAATAATATGGCGAAAGCCTCTATTGAAGGTGCAGTGTGGGACCTTTATGCAAAAAAGAACCGTATGTCACTTTCAAAGACTCTCGGAGGGACAAGAGCAGAGATTGATTGCGGTGTTGTTATCGGGATTGGTCCGCTTCAACAAATGATAGATCAGATCCATAAATATAATGAAGATGGCTACAAACGTTTTAAAGTGAAAATAAGTCCGTCTAATGCAGTAAAAATATTAGAGGGCATTCGTACAATCTTTCCCCATATCCCATTAATGGCTGATGCTAACTCTTCCTATTCTTTAAAAGATATAAAACTATTAAAAGAGCTAGATAATTATAATCTATTAATGATTGAACAGCCTTTAGCGTCAGATGATATTATTCATCATGCAAAAGCCCAGGACATATTAAAAACTCCAATTTGTTTGGATGAGAGTATCGTAACGAGTGAGGATGTAAGACATGCGATTGAACTTGGCAGCTGCAAGGTGATTAATATAAAGGCAGGCCGTGTCGGAGGTCTCACAGAAGCGAAAAAAATTCATGACATATGTATGGAACATCAAATTCCAGTTTGGTGCGGTGGAATGATTGAAACAGGTATCTCAAGAGCACATAATATTGCACTCGCCTCATTAGGTAATTTTACAATACCAGGTGATATTTCATCATCATCTAAATATTGGTATGAAGATGTATTAATGCAGCAAATAAAAGTTGAACATGGAAAAATTAAGGTGCCGGATGGAATAGGAATGGGATATGAAGTTAACAGAGAAATAATTAAAAAATTATTAGTTTCAATTTCTTCGTTTTAAAGTATATAAATATAACTTGATATTTCCTATATTTAATAAAATAAATTTGGGCTCATCCGATAAATGGATGGGCCTAAATTTATTTCATTTTATAAAGAGGTTTCTTTAGAAAATTAAACACAAGTGCATTAATTTTAATTTTGCCATAGATGAAACTAAGGAAGGTTAGATTTATAGATAAAGTTAAAATATGAATATATTTATTTGAAAAGAATGATTGACAGTTTATGATTTTTGTTTTATTTTTGTACTAGGGCAACTTATTTAGCTTAAGGGACAAATTATGTGTATAGCTAAAAAAACATGCACAACTATCTTCTTCTGTTAATAAGGTAAAATACATAAAAATTTTTTTGGGATAAAAGTTGCGCCTGGGAAACTATAATTGATGAGGGAAAGAGAGGAATCGAAATGAAAAAATGGTTCTTATTAATTATTACATGTTTAACAATTAGTTTACTGGCGGCATGCGGAACTGAAAAAAGCAGCGGGAATAGTGAGGGGAAAATAAAAGTTACAACAACAACGGGTCAAATAGCAGATGCTGTGAAAAATATCGGCGGTGATAAAGTTGAGGTCACCTCGTTAATGGGACCTGGTATTGACCCTCATTTATATAAAGCATCACAAGGAGATATTCAAAAGTTTAATAATGCTGATATTATTTTTTACAGCGGCTTGCTTTTAGAAGGTAAATTAGGGGATGTTTTAGGGAAAATATCAAAGGATAAACCAACAGTTCCTATTGCAGAAGCTATTTCAAAAGATAAATTATTAAGTGATAAAAATAATCCAAATGCACATGATCCGCATGTTTGGTTTGATATTGAATTGTGGACAGAAGCTGTTACTGAAGTGGAAAAAGAGCTTATAAAATTTTCACCAGAAAATAAAGAGCTTTTTGAAGAAAATGCAAAAAAATATAAAGATGAATTACAAAAGCTCGATGAGTATGCAAAAGAACAAATTCAATCAATTCCGGAAGAAAGCAGAGTGTTAGTGACAGCCCATGACGCATTTGGATATTTCGGTCATGCTTACGGACTGGAAGTAATGGGCTTGCAAGGATTAAGTACTGATTCGGAATATGGTTTAAATGATGTACAAAATTTAGTAAAAGTATTAGCGGAGCGTAATATAAAAGCAGTATTTATCGAGAGCAGCATTTCTGAGAAATCAATTAATGCTGTTGTAGAAGGAGCGAAGAAAAAGGGTCATGAAGTGAAAATCGGAGGAGAACTATTCTCTGATGCGATGGGGGAAGAAGGTACGGAAGAAGGAACATATGCAGGTATGTTCAAGCATAACGTAGATACAATTGTTTCATCATTGAAATAAGGCAGGTGTTTATTATGATTCCAGTTGAAGTGGAAAACTTGACTATTGCTTATAATCAAAAGCCCGTTCTTCAGGAGGTTAGCTTTAAAGTACCTGAGGGAAAGTTAATTGGTATCATTGGGCCAAATGGCGCCGGAAAATCAACATTAATAAAAGGGATACTCGGGCTTATACCGACAGCTGGCGGTAATGTTGAAATTTTGGGGGAGAGCTATAAAAAGCAGAGAAAAAAGATCGGTTACGTTCCGCAAAGAGGATCTGTTGATTGGGATTTTCCTACAAATGCATTAGATGTTGTTTTAATGGGGCGTTATGGGCATGTTGGTATGCTCAAGCGTCCGCGTAAAAAAGATTATGAGATCGCTAGGGAATGTTTAAATAAAGTGGGAATGCTTGATTTTGCTGACAGGCAAATCAGCCAGCTTTCAGGCGGTCAGCAGCAGCGTGTTTTTTTAGCAAGAGCACTTGCACAGGATGCTGAAATTTATTTTATGGATGAACCTTTCGTCGGTGTGGATGCGGCAACAGAAAAGGCAATTATTGCATTATTAAATGAGTTGAAAGCACGTGGAAAGACAGTGCTGGTCGTCCATCATGATTTACAGACAGTTGATGAATATTTTGACTGGGTGCTTCTATTGAATTTGAGGAAAATTGCATTCGGTCCGACAAAAGAAACATTCACAATTGAAAATCTGCAAAAAGCGTATGGCGGAAAATTAACTTTTTTACAAGATCAGGCTCTTGTAGTTGAGGATTCAAAGTAGGAGTGAACTGTAATGATACAATCTGTAGTGGAACAACTATTAAATCCGAATACTCAATGGGTTTTAATTGGTACTTTGCTTTTAGGGATTGCAAGTGGAGTATTGGGGAGTTTTACTTTGTTAAGAAAACAAAGTTTGATTGGTGATGCAATGGCCCATGCTGCTCTTCCCGGAGTATGTTTTGGTTTCATGCTTTCTGGATCAAAATCGATTATATGGCTGCTATTAGGAGCTGCAATAACAGGTTTAATTGCAGCGTGGTTTATACAAATAACGATTAATCACTCTAAAGTGAAAGAAGATTCTGCATTAGGATTAGTATTATCTGTCTTTTTCGGTTTTGGGATCGTTCTGCTTACATTTATTCAGCACAGCTATGGAGGAAACCAAAGCGGTTTAAGTGACTTTATTTTTGGGCAGGCGGCATCGATGGTCGGTGCTGACGTACAAGTAATTATTACGATAGCCGTTGTCCTGTTATTAATCACTTTTATCTTTTTTAAAGAATTTAAGTTAATTACATTCGATCCACAATTTGCTAAAGGTATCGGACTGCAGACAACTTTCTTTAATGGATTATTAATGGTTTTGGTCGTTAGCGCGGTTGTAATCGGTTTGCAGACAGTCGGTGTTGTATTAATGGCTGCCATGCTAATAACTCCTGCAATTAGTGCAAGATACTGGACAGAGAAATTAAGTGCCATGATTATTATTTCAGGTGTAATCGGCGGAATTTCAGGTGTATTAGGAACATTATTAAGTACGACAGCAAAAGGAATGGCAACTGGTCCGCTTATTATCGTTGCTGCCACAAGTATGTTTTTAATCTCACTTGTCTTTGCTCCGAATAGGGGACTGCTTGCTAAATTGTTCAAACAGCTGTCAGTCAGGAAGAGAACAGCAAGGAATCAATTGTTATTAAATTTCTACGAATTATCTGAGCTGGGTGATAATGCCGGCTTTACAGCAGAACAATTAATGAGTAAGAGGAAATTATCATATTCTATGTCATTAAGCATGCTGCAGCAATTTGAGAAAAAAGCATGGGTTTATAAAACTTCAGATGAGAAATGGAAATTAACTGATGCCGGACTTGAAAAGGCATATGAAATAGTATTAAATGAGCGATTATTCGAAATGTATTTAATGCATGAAATGGAACTTGCTCAATTGCAATTAAAGAGCAGGGACGATATTGATTTGAAGAAGCTCCCAGCTGAGATAAAGGAGTATTTATTTAAATTATTAAATACTCACCAGCGGACACCGCGACTTTTACCAAAATCAGCAAGGGTGGATGAAAGAGGTATTGCAAATGGGTTATGATGCTTGGATTATTATAACTGCTTCTTTAGTAGGAATTGTATGTGCAATGATCGGCAGTTTCCTAATTCTTAGAAAAATGGCAATGCTTGCTGACGCGATCAGTCATACAGTGCTATTAGGAATTGTAGGCGGATATTTTGTAAGTAGAAGCTTAGAGGGACCATCTCTCCTGATTGGAGCTGTAATAGTTGGATTATTAACGGCTTTTCTCGTTCAAGTTTTAAGTGCAAAAGGAGTTCAGTCTGATGCAGCAATTGGTGTCGTGTTTACTTCTTTGTTTGCACTAGGTGTTATTTTGCTTTCTGTGTATGGAGGAAATATTCACTTGGATGTTGATCATGCATTGATGGGGGAAATTACATTTATTCCATGGGATACATTTGTATTCAATGGTATCGATTTAGGTCCGAAAGCCGTCTGGTTATTAGGATTTGTATTAATTGTTAATTTGACCATTATAATTATTTGTTATAAAGAATTTAAAATTACTTCCTTTGATCCAGAAATGGCAGCGGCAATCGGTATACCAGTATTGTTTTTTCACTATTTGCAAATGGGGATGCTTTCGATTTCTACAGTTGCTTCATTTGATAGTGTCGGTGCGATCTTAGTCGTTGCAATGCTAATTGTTCCTGCTTCCACAGCTTATTTATTAACCGATAAACTCCTTCATATGATTTTGATTAGTGCGGGAATCGGTGTTTTAAGTGCAGTGAGCGGTTATTATTTCGCAACATTGTTCAACGTTTCAATCGCTGGTTCAATGGCAACGATGACAGGAATATTCTTCGTTTTCACATTCTTATTATCACCGAAACATGGCATTATAGCGAAGAAGAGAATGAGAAAACGTATTTCTGCACAAACATTACGTGCAAAGGAAACATCATATTAGAAATAATGGCCTGATCTTTTATGTACAATTTCATAGGAGATTCAGGCCATTATTCATTTACAGCTACTCCATCAATCCGTATTCAATTGCGCGATTCGCAATAAGATCATTTACATCATTTGGAACATCATCAAGAGATCCGAATTCATATTCCCATAAATTTGTGAAAGAATCTACATATAGTGGAAATTTATTTTCACAGCAATCTTTTACATCTTGACGAAAAGAATGAAGTAAACTGTTTTTCACATTTTTTCCCCCTTTATAGATGATCAACTGTAGTATGTGAAAAAAGAAGAAAGTTATGAATGTTTTTGAATAAAAATGAGACTCATTATCAATAATAAAAAGGAACGGATATGAGGGTATCCGTTCACATGATAAATAAAAATTTTCTGCTGTTAACTAAATTATAGATCAGAAGGCTTGAATGTTTTACAATCTGTTTCTTGGCTGTTTTCAGCCTTCTCTCCAGTGTGGCTTACAACATAAATTGCATCAGCAGTACACTTATTTCCGTTTCCCCAATATGTGCAATTATTTACTTCACACAATACTTTAACGTCTGGCATTATTATTTCCTCCTTTAAAATAGGTAGTTATTACTTCTTTATTTTTGCACCGATAAGCAGAAGTTATACTTCCAAGTAATTGAATGTGTAGAACTTTATATTAATAAATGAGAAAGACAAGCATATTATATAGTGAATAAAACATAATCGTTACGTTTAATAGATTGTTAGGAGAGGAAGAATAATGGAAAGAACTTCTGTTTACGTTATAAGTGGATTTTTAGGAAGTGGAAAAACAACTGTTCTCGTTAAAATGATTCAAAAGTTTAAAGAGCAGGGAAGAAAACTGGGGATTATTTTAAATGAACTCGGTGATGAGTGTGTGGAAAGCCACCTGTTCAGAGGTGAAAAAATATATGAATTATTAAATGGATGTATCTGCTGTTCGATTCAAGAAGATTTAAGAAAAACTTTAGATATATTTATGACTCAGAATAATACTGTTGATGTCTTATTAATTGAAGGGACAGGCGTTGCCGATCCGGTTGAAATAGCGGATACACTTTTACATCCTTTTTATATAGATAAATTTCAATTAAAATCGATAATCAGCTTAGTTGATGCAAGCCATTATTTTGAATATCAAAGTATCTTTTCAAGTACGAAAGAAATCCGGGATTTATTAAGAGATCAAATTATTAGTGCGGATTATATTATTTTAAATAAAACGGACCTGATTACAGAAAAAGAAAAGGAAAAAATTCATGTGAAATTAAAGAAAATAGCAGATTCCAAAGCGATTATTACATTTGCTTCCTATGGAAATATAAAGTTTGATACATTAGTTGAAAAAAGGGACCTTGCTGCTAAATTTCCTTCTGAAAACTCTTATAAAAAACATCATCATATATCAACATTAAAAATTGAAAATATACCAAATATACAAAAAATTGATTTAGAGAAATGGCTAAATGGAATAACAAACTTGATCCGTGCGAAGGGAATTGTTTTTGATATTGAGAATTCCTCTTATACGGAAATTCAATTTGCGGCAAATCAACTTAAAGTAAAGGAAGGTTTAAATACAGATTACAATAAATCAGTTATCATTCTGATCGGATACAAACTTAACAAGGCTGAAATACAAAAATCGTTTGAAAACAGATTTATTAGCTAATTTTGAACTACTCCCACTTTCACTTCGTTTAGAAGTGGGAGATTCCTGCGAACACCTTCGTATCCGAAAGTTATTTAGCAGGCTACCTCCGCAATTCCTACGGTTCGGCAGTACAAATGGCTGTTAACCTCCTGCGGTGATGCTACCCTTGTACGTTGTACTCTTACCGCACGTTCTACTCTGCTTGGTTTTCGCTGCTTCGATACGTGCGGGACGATGGAACGTTGAAGATTTTACGTGACAAACGTTTTTCCTGTCACAACCTTATATCTTCAGTTTTCAAAGAACTTGTACAAGAACAGCATACCATACAAACATGTGTTCTTATATAAAAAAAGTGATTCATTTCCCACTTATTTTTGGGCTACACCCTGCACATAATTGAAGTGGGAGTCTTCTCGCCTAAAGTAATAAATTAGAGTCTAAAAATTATGAACATTTTGTTAATTAAAGTGTATTAATATAAAGAATTGTATTTTTTACTGTATACTTAAATTATTAAGTGGAGAAAAAGGTGATTATGTATGAGACGTACATCCCGAACTTCCCTTCGTCAGCTCATTGATGCAAATAAGCAGGAACTTGAAAAGGACCGGGCTTTTTTAGAAAAGGTTGATAAGAAGATTGAGAATCGTCATTTAAATGAGATAGCAAAATTAAAGTAATAAAATACTAGACGAAGCAAAAAAGCTTCGTCTATTTTTATTTTTGGAAAACTTTAAATTTTGCTTTCATTTTTCTCTTTAGAGAGAAACCATCCGCATATACCAATAAGTAATAAAACAATCCAGAAAGTTAATTTCCATCCTAAAGTTTTAGGAAATTCTTTTGACAAATAGGCTAAATCTGGATGTGCAAGTGTATAAACTGCTAATTTCACACCTACCCAGCCGACAATGAGAAAGGCAGCAGTCTCAAGTCCGGGTTTTTTGTGTAAAATACGAACGAAGAAATTTGCTGCAAAACGCATAATAATTAACCCTATAATACCTCCTGCCAATATAACTAAAAATTGTCCGCCGTCTAAGCCGCCGATTCGCGGTAAAGTGGTTTCAGGCAATGCTACAGCGAAGGCAACTGCCGCTAATATAGCATCAACAGCAAAAGCTAAATCTGCTAATTCAACCTTTAATACTGTAGTCCAAAAACTTGATTCTTTTTGTTTAGGCTTCGTTTTTTTATCTTTATCTTTTTTAAGAATGAATTTTTTGACAAGATGATTAATGGAGATAAAGAGTAAATAGATAGAACCGATTGCCTGAACCTGCCAAACATCTACAAGGAAGGAAATAATAAAAAGGGAACCGAATCTGAAAATGAAGGCCCCGCCTAAACCGTAGAAAAGTGCCTTCTTTCTCTTATCGTCCGGTAAATGTTTGACCATAATTGCCATAACTAAAGCATTATCAGCAGCTAAAATGCCTTCCAGACCAATGAGGACTAATAAAACCCAAAGATACTCGAGCAATATCGTTACATCCATAGCATATCTCCTTTAATATTAATGATTTTACTTTTTATATTCCCCTATATTCAGTAAAAAAATATTTCATCTCTATGACAAAATATTTATACGTATTAGCTGCACGAAGAAGAACAAAATATAAAATTAATAAATGATGTGAGAGGAAGAAGTTAGCAATAAAAAAGGTATGTACCAAATTCGGTACATACCTTTTTTATTAATGCAATAATGCTTTCTCAATTGTTTTAATATTTTTTTCCATCATGCTAAAGTAATCTTCATTATTTTTTACATCTTTTTCTGAAATAGATTCAAGATTATGCAATGTCAAAGCTTCGGCATGAAGTTCATTTTTAACAATGTCGGAAATTTTACTGCTGACATTGCTTTCAAAAAGAACATATTTAATATTATGTTTCTTTGCTGTTTCAATAATGTTTTGCAGCTGTTTCTGTGAAGGCTCTTGTGTAGGTGAAAGACCTAAGACACTTATCTGCTCGATACCGTATCTCTTCTGCCAGTATCCATATGCAGCATGTGAAACTAAAATTTCTTTTTTCGGTGCTTTTTCAATAATTGCTGTAAATTGTTTATCGAGATTTTCTAAATCTGCTTTTAATGCCTCATAATTTTCCTCAAATTGTTCTTTATTATTAGGATCAAGCTCTGCTAAAGCATTTTTGATATTCTCAGCTAATTTAATTGATAAAACAGGGTCTAACCATACATGAGGGTCTGTGTCACCATGATCATGTTCGTGCTCATCTTCTTCATGGGCATGTTCCTCGTGTTCGTGTCCTTCTTCTTCATGAGCGTGTTCTTCATGTTCATTGCTAAGTAATTCTACACCTTCACCAGCTTTAACAAATTTTACATCTTCATTTTTTAACGATTCTTCTGCTTTTTCAGCGAATCCTTCAATTCCGACACCAGTATAAATAAATGCATCTCCATCTGCAATTTCTACCATTGTTTTTGATGTCGGTTCAAACGTATGGGCATCAGCTCCAGGAGGATAGATGCTCTTTACATTAACAAGATCTCCACCGATTTTTTTTGTGAAATCCTCAAGTGGGAAGATAGTCGTATAAACTGTTAATTGCTTTTTACTTCCTTCTTTTGCGTCACTCTTATTTGTTTTTTCGTTATTTCCACATCCGAATAAAGCAGTCGCCAAGAGCAGGATAAGTGTT
This sequence comes from Metabacillus fastidiosus NBRC 101226, assembly GCF_001591625.1. Taxonomy (GTDB): domain Bacteria; phylum Bacillota; class Bacilli; order Bacillales; family Bacillaceae; genus Metabacillus; species Metabacillus fastidiosus. The sequence goes on along the minus strand of NZ_BCVG01000025.1, from coordinate 13,742 downwards.
AGAAATAATGCTGATTTTTTCAATGTTTTCTCCTCTCGTACTTAAAATGATTGCTAAGTACATATTTTTATATTTATTAAATCAATATGATTACGAATTATAAAATAGCACTTTGCAATTATATCGAAATTGTTCCGTTTTGAAAACCGTTTTTTGAAAAAAATTTAACTTGCAACTGTGAATGGAGGAAGTGTGTCAGTAAATTGATTCCATTGTTCCTTCATTTCTATATCGGTTAATAAGCAATTATCTAATGATTTTATGATTTCTTGTTCATCCATTTCTATACCGATGAAAACTAATTCATTTTGTCGGTCTCCAAAGTTTTCATCCCATTTTTCTAAAAGTTCAGGTTCTTCTTTTAAAATTTCCTGTTTTTCCTGCTCTGGATAAGCAGCAATCCATTCACCGGCACCTTGCAGCATAATTGATGTACCAGCTTGTGATAAAAGCCCGGCAATATTATTTCGTGATGCCAGCCAAAAAAAACCTTTTGCACGTACTACTTCAACGGGCCAATTCTCAAGCCAGTTTTTAAAGCGTTCCGGATGGAATGGTTTTCTGCTGCGGTAAACGAAGGAAGAGATACCGTATTCTTCTGTTTCAGGAATATGCTCCTCATTTAATTCTTTTATCCATCCAGCACCTTGGCTTGCAGTTTCAAAATTAAATAGATGTGTATTCAATATATGATCAAGTCCAATTTTCCCAAATGTAGTTTGAATAATTTTAGCCTCAGGATTTAATTTTTGCAGAACAGCCTCAAGCTCATTGGCATCTTCTTTTGATAATAAGTCAATTTTATTTAATAAAATGACATTTGCAAATTCAATTTGATCAAAAAGCAAATCAACAACTTCTCTTACATCACTTTCATCTGTTCCTTGTTTACGATCAAGAAGACTCTCACCTGATGCAAAATCTTCCCAAAATCTGTTTCCATCAACAACAGTAACCATTGTATCAAGCTGACAAATTTTTGTGAGATCAATGCCGAGTTCCTCATCTATGTATGTAAATGTTTGTGCCACCGGTATCGGTTCACTTATCCCAGATGATTCGATTAGAATGTAGTCAATATTTCCCTCATTTACTAATCTTTCAACTTCAATCATTAAATCTTCACGTAATGTACAGCATATACAGCCATTTTGCATTTCAACGAGCTTCTCATCTGTTCTTGTAAAACCACCTTGTTTAATTAAATTAGCGTCAATATTCACCTCGCTCATATCATTTACAATAACCGCAATTTTTTTCCCTTCACGGTTTGCTAAAATATGATTTAATAATGTTGTTTTTCCAGAGCCTAAATAGCCGCTTAAGACAGTTACAGGTATTTTTTTGTTCATTATATTACTCCTTCTCTTTAAATAGTAACCATTACGATTTATTGATATATCATAACGAAAAAATATGTAACTGGCAAGAGTTATGTTATATTTTTGTTGAAACGAAAAATTTATTGAGGTGATAAATAATGAGAGCGTTAGATAGAATTCTTTCACATAATGAGAATTTCGTAGCAAAAAAGGAATATGAAAAATTCCAGACGACAAAATTTCCGAATAAAAAACTTGTTATTTTATCTTGTATGGATACGAGATTAGTTGAGCTTCTTCCACAAGCGATGAATGTAAAAAATGGGGATGTTAAAATTGTAAAAAGTGCGGGAGCGATTGTTGCCCACCCATTTGGAAGTATTATGAGAAGTATTTTAGTGGCTGTTTATGAGCTCAATGCAGATGAAATTTGTGTAGTCGGTCATCACGATTGCGGAATGAGTAATTTGAACGCGGATAATTTTTTAGCAAAAGCAGTTGATAGAGGTGTTCCAGCAGAAAGAATAGATATGCTAAGTTACTCTGGAATTGATTTAAAACAATGGCTGCAAGGATTTGAGAAAGTGGAGGATAGTGTGCGTCATAGCGTAAATGCCATTGTAAATCATCCACTTCTCCCGAATGCTGTACCTGTTCATGGACTTGTTATTGATCCTGCTACAGGTAAACTTGATATTGTTATTAATGGGTATGATCGTTAATATTCTTTTTTTCAGGAACGGGGTCAATTCCTCCTGGGTGTAAAGGATGACATTTTAAAATACGAATGGCTGTCAGCCAAAAACCTTTTATGACACCGAATCTGCGAAATGCTTCAATACCGTAGTGGGAACAGGTTGGATAAAAGCGGCATGTAGGCGGTTTTAAAGGTGAAATAAATTTTTGATAGAAACGGAAAAAGACGATAAATAAATGCTTCAAAGCAGATGACCACCTTTTTATTTATAGTTAAAGTAAATTGGAAATGAAAAAAAGACCGTAATTAATGATATTTTTCGCAATTAATTGTATCATGAAAGAAGTATTTATTAAATTAAGGAGTGGTTTTATGCCTTCTGTAGAAAGTTTTGAATTAGACCATGATGCGGTAAAAGCACCGTATGTAAGACATTGCGGTGTTCATAAAGTCGGCAGTGACGGGGAAGTAAATAAATTTGATATTCGTTTTTGCCAGCCGAACAAGCAGGCAATGAAGCCTGATGTTATTCATACATTAGAGCATTTATTAGCATTTAATATCCGCAAGCACGTAGAGAAATATGATCATTTTGATATTATTGATATTTCACCGATGGGCTGCCAAACTGGCTATTATTTAGTTGTGAGCGGTAAGCCTGAAGTAACAGAAATTATCGATCTATTAGAGGATACGTTAAAAGAAGCGGTAGAAATTACAGAAATTCCTGCTGCAAATGAAAAACAATGCGGCCAAGCGAAACTTCATGATTTAGAAGGCGCAAAGCGTTTAATGAGCTTCTGGCTTGAGCAGGATAAAGAAGAGTTAGCGAAAGTATTTGGATAAAGAGATAATAGAATAGAAGATAAAAAGAGCTGCCGATAAAGTCGGCAGCTCTTTTTTTATTTCTCATAGCTTAAAGACGCGATCGCATCATGTAAATGGATTGACTCTTCGTTTCGGCATTCTACTTTGAAAGCTTGAACAAAGTTAAGCTCATATAAATCAGCTGCAACAAGTCTTACCATATCTTCAACGAAGCGGGGATTCTCATAAGCTGTTTCAGTTACCATTTTTTCATCTGGACGTTTTAGTACAGGATGAATCATTGCGCTTGCGTTTGATTCAGCTGCTTCTAATAAAGTCGCTTTCCAGTCTGTTTCTTCTTTGTAGCTGTCCGTGAATGTAACTTCCATTGATACATAGCCGCGCTGATTGTGGGCGCTGTATTCACTAATCTCTTTAGAACATGGACAAAGCGTTGTGACAGCACATACTAGCTTTGCAGAGCTTGTAAATCCTTTTCCTTCTTTATAAGTAACTGCTAATACAGCTTCAGCATGATTAAGACCGATTAATTGGGAACTAGGGCCCTTACGTTCGTAAAACCATGGGAAGCTTACTTCGATACTCGCATCTTTTTGTTTTAAACGTGTTGCAAGTTCTTTCGTGAAATCATATAAATTGGAAAGGGTAAGAACAAATCCTCCTGCTTGACGGTATGCTTCCAGTTGTTCGGTAAAACGGCTCATGTTTGTTCCTTTTGCATCATAATCAATCGTGCTCGTCATTTTGAATGTTGCAATTGTTGTCTGTTCTTTAGGGTTTGATTCAGATGGAACGATAATAGGGTGTTTGACATTGCTGATGCCAACCGCATTTATTGAAAATAAAAAATCTTTTTTTGAATTTTGTAAATCTGGCATTTGTTCTTTTTCAGTAGGTTTTACCTTTAATCCTGGCTCAACAGAACCAAATAATTTATGCCGTTCTTCTTTAGAAGGCATATTTAATTTTCTCTCCATGACTATTGTAATTCTCCTCTCTCGACAATCCGATAATCAGAGTATACTGTAAATTGCTAGGTAACTTCAATGATTATACTTTCCAACTATTAAATCTAGCATAATAAGCAGGAAGAGCTCGTATACTATACTATTAAATCTAGCATAATAAGCAGGAAGAGCTCGTATACTATACTATTAATTCTACTTTAAAGGAATGAGTTTAATAGATGGAAAAGCCAGTTGCTTTATTAAAGGAACTTAGTGCTCTTGCTTTAATCGCTCTGTTTTTCTATTTGTTTCTATTTGTTGATTTCCATGAGCTTCCATTTGAGATGCCGAAAAATTTCTTAAATGTTAATACAATTTTCTTAAGTATTGTGTTAGAGGCCATACCATTTATTTTACTCGGTGTATTCGTATCATCCATTATTCAAACATTCCTTTCTGAACATACGATTAAACGTCTTCTGCCGAAAAATCCGATCATTGCTCTTTTACCTGCTGCATTATTAGGCGCTATTTTCCCCATTTGTGAGTGTGCGATCGTTCTCATCGTAAGAAGATTAATAAAAAAAGGAATGCCTTTGCATGTTGGAGTTGTTTTCCTTATTGGGGCTCCAATTCTTAATCCGATTGTTTATGCTTCCACCTATTATGCTTTTCAATCTTCACAGGAAATCGTCTATGCGAGAATGGGACTTGCCTTCATTTTATCGATTGTCATTGGTTCTATTATGTATCTCATATTTAAAAATAGTGAGCAGTTGAAATGGTCGAGAGATGAATTAATTGGTAAGTTACAAACGAGTGAAATAGCTGGAAGAAGTAAATGGAAGGATACATTTTTTCATGCAAGTGATGAATTTTTTGAAATGGGAAAGTACCTGCTTTTCGGAGCTTTTATCGCCAGCTTGTTTCAAACATTTCTTAATCGTTCCGTTTTAGTCGAACTGGGAACGAATGAACTTGTTTCCCCAGCAATTATGATGGCTTTCGGTTTTATTTTATCTTTATGTTCAGAAGCAGATGCATTTGTAGCAGCTTCTTTTGGAAATACTTTCTCCAATGTCTCTTTAATTGCTTTTCTTGTTTATGGACCGATGATTGATTTGAAAAATACATTTATGCTGCTTGCATTTTTTAAAGTAAGATTTGTTCTTGTTTTTATTGCTGTTGTTACGATTATAGTTTATATTTCGGTTCTTCTTTACGGTCAGTTTTTTATATAGAGGAGATGAGTAAGTAAATGGAAAAATACAGGTTCCATATTTACATACGTGGAATCATTTTAATTGGTTTTACGATGCTCATGTTTAAGCTTATTATTACCGGAAATATAATAAACTTTATTGCGCCGAAAATGCTTCCGTTCGTTTATTTTGCTGTTTGTACATTTTTCCTGCTTGGCATCATTCAAATTTTCAGAAGCAGTTCTAAAAATGAGGAGGATCTTTACTGTAATTGCGGTGCTGATCATGAGGAAAGCAATTCACCAGTTCAGTCTGTTTTAATTTATTTGCTCTTTATTTTCCCAATTATAACAGGATTCGTATTCCCAAATATTGTTCTTGATAGCGAACTTGCAGCAAAAAGAGGATTTAAGACTACGCTGCAATCAACAAATGAGGCTGGGAGACAGACGGAACAGGAAAATGTAGAAGAGTTTCCAAGTTCCAGTCCTGATATCCCGCTTGAGCACCCTGAAGGCTTCGAAATAAAACCTCCTCCAGATGGCTTCTACGAAAGACTGGAAAAAGAAATGCTTGGTATGAATAAAATTTTATTTGAAGATGACCAGTATATTGCAATGACAAATATTATTGATGAATATCCAAAAAAATTTATTAATAAAGAAATAGAATTAATTGGTTTTGTTTATCGTGAGGAAAATTTTAACGAAAACGAATTTGTTATTGCACGATTCGGACTTTCCTGCTGTGTGGCTGATGCTTCTGTATATGGAACACTTGCGGCAGTGCACGATGCAACACAGTATAAAAACGATGAATGGGTAAGGGTTAGCGGAAAGTTAGCTACAACTGAATATGAAGGCTATACTATTCCTTATTTATTGATTCAGAAAATCAAAAAGATTGATCAGCCACAAGCTCCGTATGTATATGAAAATTATTAATAAATAAGAAAATGTCCGATAAGTTCCTAATAGATAGTAAAAACTGAAAGGACCCGTCGCGAAATCCCTTGATTTTATTTGATTCTCATAGAGGGGTCTTTCAGGAGGATGTGTAAAAAGGGCCGTTTTTTACCCTTCTTATACATCCTCTCTTTTTTTTCTATTGTCATGTTCTTTATGTTGTGACTCATCGATAGAGTCAATAGTATGTTTGAATTGGTATGCTTTAGAAGTCGTCAGCACACTTAAAACTAAAACAACGAGGACAATGATAATAGAGATAATAAAAACAGTTGTCATTATATGTTACCTCCTCTTATCTATATCTTACCATGAATGAATTAGTTTTAAATGAGGGAAGATAGGGAAAGGGTTAATAAGATCGCAAAGGAGGAAGAAAAATGTCAAAAAATTTAGTGAATGTTGTAAATAAGCAAATTGCAAATTGGACTGTTCTATATGTGAAATTACATAATTATCATTGGTTTGTAAAAGGAAGCAACTTCTTTACACTCCATGCTAAATTCGAAGAACTATATACAGAGGCAGCAGTTCATATCGACGAACTGGCGGAGCGGTTACTTGCTTTAGAAGGTGAGCCTGTAGCGACAATGAAAGCTTGTCTAGAAGCATCATCAATAGAAGAAGCAGAAGGAAACGAGTCAGCCGAACAAATGGTTCAAAGTATTTATAATGACTTTTCAAAATTAGCGGAAGAATTAAAAAGTGGAATGGAATTAGCTGGTGAAGTAGGGGATGAGACTACAGGTGATATGCTGCTTGCGATTCATCAAAGTCTAGAAAAGCATAACTGGATGTTAAAGTCATTTTTAGGTAAATAATTTTATTAGGAAGAGAAAGGGCCTGATCAAATGGAGGAAAATAAGAAGACATACTACGTCAGCGTAGCAAATGGTGAAATATCGCAGCTAAGCACTGCTTCACCATGGGATTATAAGATTGAAGCAACCGATCTCGAAATTATTCAACTTCGTGAATATTTTGAACAAGTGTCTTCGGCAGACTGGGAAAGCTTTTGGCGGGCACATGTGCCATTTTTAGAGTATCATCATGATAATCCGAATAATGCAGTCGATGATACAAATAAGAAGATATTTGAAATGATTTACAGACTCGGTGATGAAGATGCGAAAAATCATATCCGCTCACAAGGGATTGTAGATCAGATTTCAGAATGAGAAAGTAAAAAATGAATAACAGATCCCTCTCAAAATGTTTTTCTATTAAAACTATTCTTCCATTATGATAAAATTTTAAATATTGTTATTTGAAAATTGAGGGGAAAATTATGTATCAGTTTAAAGATTATTATCATAATGAAGTACATTTATCTTTTAAGAAGTATCCATTTGCAGAGAAGGCAAAACATGTATGGGTTATTTGTCAGTATGAGAATAAATGGCTTTTAACAAACCATTCTGATCGCGGCTTTGAATTCCCAGGCGGAAAAGTAGAGGATGGAGAAAGTGCGGAAGAAGCTGCGATTAGAGAAGTGAAAGAAGAAACAGGGGGAAACATTGAAGAAATTACATATATTGGTCAATATCGTGTGTTAGGAAAAGAAAAGACGATCATAAAAAATATTTATTTTGCAAAGGTGAAAGAATTAGTTGTTCAGGACGATTATCTTGAAACGAATGGTCCTGTATTATTAGCTGATATACCAATGGATGTGAAGCGTGATAAGAAGTTTAGTTTTATTATGAAAGATGATGTATTAATAAAAAGTTTGCAAAAAATTAAGTCCTTATTGTAAAAAAGGAAGACCTCTCTAACTTTCTGTTTGAAGAGGTCTTTTCGCTTTCCCATACTTAAAGGGCAGTAAGTCTTCTTTCTTAGAATTCTGATAAAAACAAAGAAGATAGGTGGAGTTTAACTGCCTCAACTAACTATTAGCGAGGGATGAAAAGAATTCTCTCACGGATAGAAGTTTCATTTACTGTTTTTCATTTTTAATAAGCTTTTTCTCGAGCAGTTCAACACCTTGATACATAATTGTTGCGAAGAAGGCAATAAGGAGCAGGCTTAAGAGTACTAAAGTAAAGTTAAATACTTGGAATCCATATATAATCATATAGCCTAACCCTTCTTTTGATACAAGAAATTCACCAACGATTACACCGACCCATGACAGTCCAACATTTACTTTTAATGTCGAAATAATTGTTGGGAACGAAGATGGTAATAAAGCTTCTTTAAATATTTGTGATTTTGATGCTCCGAATGTTTGCAGAACTTTTATATAGTTTGGGTCCACTTCTTTAAATGATGTATAGACGACGATTGTTGTAATGATAACGGAAATAATTGCACCCATTGTAATAATAGAAACAAGTCCCGGACCTAAAGCAACGATAAGAATAGGCCCTAAAGCAACTTTTGGCATAGCATTTAAGACGACTAGATAAGGGTCCACAACTTTTGATAATTTTGGTGACCACCATAAAATAGCTGCTAAAACAGCCCCAAGTAATGTACCTAAAATAAATCCGAGAACTGTTTCAAAAAGAGTGACACTTAGATGAGTAAGAAGGGAGCCGTCATTTAGTTTTATGATAAATAAATTCCATACTTTAGATGGATAGCTAAAAATGAGTGGATCAATCCATTCATTTTTACCGGCTATTTCCCATGCAGAGAAAAAGATGAGAAAGATGAGAGCTTGGTAAAAACGGATCCATTTCTTTTCTTTTTTCAACTCTTTTAAATAATTTTGATGGAGAAGGTCAATTGACTTTTGATTTTCTCTCAAGCTGATCCAACTCCTTCCATAATAGCTGGAATAGTTCGGAGTATTGAGGGTGCTGTCTTGCATGAAATGGAAGAAGTTCTTTTAGTTCATCCGGTATATCATATATTTTCTCAATTTTGCCCGGATTTGAAGATAAAATAAAAATTCTATCGCTCATTGCAATAGCTTCACCGATATCATGTGTGACGAGCAATGCTGTTTTTTTATATTCCTTTAATATTTGAAATACTAAATCCTCCAGCTTTAATTTTGTCTGGAAATCAAGAGCGGAAAATGGTTCATCTAATAATAATATTTTTGGATTTGTTGCAAGTGTACGAACTAAAGCAGCACGCTGCCGCATCCCGCCTGAAAGTTGATGTGGATATTGTTTTTTAACATTTTCCAGACCAATTTCCTTTAAAAGCTCAAGACAGTGCTGGCGATTTTCTTTTGTTAAATTCCCGATAATCTTTAATCCGATTGTAATATTTTCTTCGATCGTCTTCCAAGGGAATAAATAATCTTGTTGAAGCATATAACCAGTATCCGAATTTGTTTCAGTTACCAATTTTCCCGCAATTGTTACTTTTCCTTTCGTTGGTCTAATTAATGCAGCGATAATGGAAAGCAATGTTGTTTTCCCGCAGCCGCTAGGTCCTAAAAAGGAAATGAATTCTCCTTCTTCTACAGATAAATTAATCTCTTCTAAAGCTTTCATTGCGGAATCTTTCGTAACATAAATATGATGTACATCATGTACTGTTAAGAAAGACATATTCATCATCCTAACGTTAAATAGTAATAGAGCTGTCTTTTATTTGATATTTATATTTTAAGAAAGCTCTATTCTTGAAGAGTTATTTCTTTATAACCTCTTTAGCATGTTTCGTATTTACAAGTGTTTCATAATCAACATGTTTAGGAAGTTCGCCAGCTTCTTTCATAATTGTTTGCAGGTTCTCCCATTCTTCTTCATCTAAAATCGGGTCAGCAGCAAAGGAATCTTGCTGTTTATAGCGTTCAACTACCATTTCAATAACATCCAATTCAGTATCTTCAAATTGTGGAGCGATGGATTTTGCAATTGTTGCTGAATCATTTTCTTCCACCCATTGCTGTGCTTTATAAATGGCTGCTGTAAATTTTTTTATTGTTTCTTCATTTTTATTAATATAGCTTTCTTTACTCATGAATGTTGTATAGGGAACCTTTCCAGACTCGGTGCCGAAAGATGCAACAATATGGCCTCTTCCTTCTTTTTCAAAAATACTTGCTTGCGGTTCAAATAATTGAACATAGTCACCGGTACCAGAAGCAAAGGCGCTTCCTATGTTTGCAAAGTCAACATTTTGAATAAGTTTTAAATCATTTTTCGGATCGATCTCATGTTTCTTTAAAACAAACTCACCGACCATTTGCGGCATACCGCCCTTTCGCTGGCCGAGAAATGTACTTCCTTTTAGTTGTGACCATTCAAAATTGTCTATCTTCTCACGACTGACGAGAAAGGTGCCATCTGTCTGTGTGAGTTGTGCAAAGTTCACTGCTGGATCATTAGAGCCTTGGGAATAAACATAAATCGATGTTTCAGAGCCGACTAGAGCTATATCTGCTCCACCTGATAAAAGCGTAGTCATCGTCTTATCCCCGCCCCATGTCGTTTGTAAATCCACTTCAATTCCTTCTTCTTCAAAAAAGCCTTCAGCCAATGCTACATATAACGGAGCATAAAAGATAGAATGAGTTACTTCAGCGACACGAACTTTTTCAGATGTATTATTACAAGCTGATAGCGGAATTGAAATAATAAGTACAATACTTAGGAAAACAAGCCATTTTTTCACAAATTAACCCTCCTCAAAGCCATGTAATTTCTTTTATCCCACTCTTAACGGGCAGTAAGACTCTCATTTCAAGGAGATGAAAAGTAAAGTCTATAAGTGAGAGATCAAACTGCCCGTAAAGATCCGATAAGTTCAGCTAACAATCAGTGAGGATGAGAAAACCCTTACTGATTGAAGATTCACTTTATACATTATGAAAATAATAAAAATGTGTGAATGCCTAATTGTTTTGAAATAATAAAAATGCTTGGTATAGTAGGGGAAATGGGAAGGAGAGAGGATATAATGAATGAAAAAATAATCGAGAAAATAAAGTATCCATCACCTAATCCGAATATTATGCTGTCGCTTATTACATATTTATCAAATGGTTTAAAAGTAAAAGGCTTCTTAGCTGAACCAGTGAAAGAAGGAAAATACGATGGTTTCGTTTATTTAAGAGGCGGAATTAAGAGCGTTGGTATGGTAAGAATCGGAAGAATCATTCAGTTTGCTTCCCAAGGATTTGTTGTTATTGCTCCTTTTTACCGAGGGAATCAAGGCGGAGAAGGAAATGAAGATTTTGCTGGTGATGACAGGTATGATGCTGTTGCGGCAATTAATATATTAAGAAATCATCATAAAGTTGATCATGAACGCATTCATCTATTCGGTTTTTCAAGAGGCGGGGTCATGGCTTTATTAGCTGGAATTATTGACAAGAAAGTCCGTTCAATTACGACTTGGGGCGGTGTAACAGATATGTTTTTAACATATGTGGAACGAGAGGATTTAAGAAGAATGATGAAGCGGGTTATTGGCGGCACCCCCACGAAATATCCTGCGAGATATAAATGGCGTACACCGTTATTTCAGCTTGAACAGATCTCTGCACCAGTTCTTATTATTCATGGTGTGAAAGATAATAATGTTTCTATCGAGCACGCTTATAGACTTGAAAAGAGATTAAATGATTTAGATAAGCATGTGGAAAGCTGGTATTTTGAGCAATTTACACACTATTTCCCGCCAAAGGATAATCGAGAAACATTAGCAAGGCTTTGTGAATGGATGAAAAAACAGTAAAAGGAATGATTATAAATGGGAATGCCAATGGAATTTAATACGATGATTGTAACAAAAGGAAATGAGAAACAGATTCAAGAGGATGTTTTTCAGCTGAAAAAAGACGGCTTAAGAATTTATCCAATGAATATTCCGATTGAAGTTCGTAAAATAATTGAAAGTGAGACAATTGGACAGGCACTTGTAATAAAAATAGAGCTTGAAAATGAGCAGACAGTTATAACATATAAGTTTATCACGGGGCAGAATACACATTTATAAAACAAGCGTATAATTGCTTACAAGACGAGATTTTGTATTAAATGGAACTTGATAAATTAAAATAAAAATGCTCAAGTAATATCGTTCCTGTTGACAGTAACGTATTACTGCGCTATCATAAGTCCTTGAACGGATTCTCTTATCCTGAGACGGCGGAGGGACAGACCCTATGAAGCCCAGCAACCTGCTAAAAAGAAAACGACGTTAGTAATAATGCAGTTTTATGCATAAAATTAACGACATTTTTCTGGCAAAGGTGCTAATCTGAGCAAGGCAAAGCGCCCTTGATCGATAAGAGTGAAAGGATATGGATATTTAACAACCAAAACCTTTCCTCAACAAGAGGGGAAGGTTTTTTTTATAAAGAAAATACCTTCATAATTTATGGACAATAGCAGATGTTAAGAAATACATAAAACCTTTTGTTTATAAAACTTATCAGGCGTTCAAACGTTACCTGCCCAAGTATGAAGGAACAAGACTTTTCCTTTTTAAAGAGTTTTGTCCCTTTTTACAAACATCGAAGTCAATCTATTTAAGGGAATGAGTTCCGGATCAATTTAAGATGAATAAGAAACTGATCACCAAAAATATGAGAAATATTGAGGAGGAAGCTCTTGATGACTAAAAGACGCCTTTTTACTTCTGAATCTGTTACAGAAGGACATCCAGATAAAATTTGCGATCAAATTTCAGACGCAATTTTAGATTCAATTTTAACAGAAGATGCAAACGCACGTGTTGCTTGTGAAACATCTGTTACTACTGGTTTAGTACTTGTAGCTGGAGAAATTACGACTAGCACGTATGTTGATATTCCAAAAATCGTTCGAGAAACGATAAAAGATATTGGTTATACACGTGCTAAATATGGCTTTGATGCAGAAACTTGTGCTGTTTTAACTTCTATTGATGAGCAATCAGCCGATATTGCTTTAGGTGTTGACCAGGCATTGGAAGCTCGTGAGGGACAAATGTCTGATGAGGAAATTGAAGCAATCGGTGCCGGTGACCAAGGTTTAATGTTCGGATTCGCTTGTAATGAAACAGAGGAATTAATGCCTCTTCCGATTTCATTAGCACATAAATTATCATACCGTCTAACAGAAGTGCGCAAAAATGAGACAATCCCTTACTTGCGTCCAGATGGAAAAACACAAGTAACGGTGGAATATGATGAGAATGATCAGCCAGTTCGCATTGATACGATTGTTATTTCAACTCAGCATCATCCAGAAATTTCACTTGAACAAATTCAACGTGATATAAAAAATTATGTTATTAATCCAGTTGTTCCTAAAGAATTAATTGATAATAAAACGAAATATTTTATTAATCCAACTGGAAGATTTGTTATCGGCGGCCCGCAAGGTGATGCAGGATTAACAGGGCGTAAAATTATCGTTGATACTTATGGCGGTTATGCTCGTCACGGCGGTGGAGCATTTTCTGGAAAAGATGCAACTAAAGTGGACCGCTCTGCAGCATATGCGGCACGCTATGTTGCAAAAAATATTGTTGCTTCAGAATTAGCGGATAAATGTGAGGTTCAATTAGCATACGCAATCGGTGTTGCTCAGCCTGTTTCCATTTCAATTGATACTTTCGGAACGGGAAAAGTATCTGAAGAAGTACTTGTAGATATTGTTCGTAAAAATTTCGACTTAAGACCGGCAGGAATTATAAAAATGCTTGATCTTCGCCGTCCAATTTACAAACAGACAGCAGCCTATGGTCATTTCGGTCGAGTGAATTTAAACTTACCATGGGAAAAAACTGATAAAGCAGATCTTATTCGTGAAGAAGCATTAAATTATTAATAAATAAAAGAAGAGGATGTCCCAAAAGGGTAAAAATCAACCCTTTTGGGACATCTT